>CAYOQG010000021.1:0-32935 GCA_964405925.1 uncultured Phycisphaeraceae bacterium
GGAGTGCTCAACTGATCCCCCCGGTGCAGTCGGCCGGCCACGTCGTCCCACAGCCGCTGAAAATGGCAATTGTTGGATAGGGTGCCGGTAATGGCCACGGCGTTCAACATGGAGACACCCGACTCCACCAGCACGCCGAGAGTCCGAAGGGCGGAGGTGACATAGGATTTCCAGAGGATCTTGCCCAGAAACGGCATGCGCAGCTTGACTTGATCAGCCCAGGGTTTGGTGATGCCTGATCGGAAGAACCATGCCAGAAGGACGCCTGCCAGTGCCGCACCACTTAGCACGAACATCCAGTAACTGGTCAGCCAATTAGTGACCGCCATGAGAATGATGGTGGGCGTGGGCAAGGCCGCCTCCTTGCCCGCGAAGATGCCAAGGAACTTGGGCAGCACATAGGCCATCAGGAATGCGGTGACCCCGATGGCCGCAATCAGGAGGATCAGCGGGTAGGTCAGCGCCGACTTGACCTTCCTGCGCACTTCCCGCTGCGCGGTCAGGTAGTCGGCGCAGCGTCTCAGCATCGGGGCCATGCCTCCGGAGGCCTCGGCGGCCCGGATCAGATTCACGTAGAAATCCCCAAACGCCTTGGGGTGGTTGGCTAGCGCTGCCGAGAACGGTTCCCCTGATTCCACCGTCCGGCGTACGTCCTTCAGCACACTCTGAAAACGCCCCGCCGGCGTCTGGGCGAGACAGGCGTGGATCGCATCGGCGAGTGTGACCCCTGTCTCGACCATGATGGCCAGCTGGGAGAAAAAGAAGATAATGTCTTCCCGGCGCAGCCGACCGCCGCCGATCGCGAGCACTTGCACCGCCTCGTTACCGACCTGGTCGGCCAGCTGCCGCAGGTTGACCACGTATTTACCGTCGGCGCGCAGGAGCCGGGCTGCCTCGCCCTCCGTCGAGGCAACGATCTCGCCGCCCAAGGATGCGCCCGACGAGTCACGCGCCAGGTACTGGAAACGGGCCATGGCCTACTCCCAGGGTCTCGGTGCCACAGAGGTTGTCGAGCCTGCTGCCTGGCCGACGCAGACGTTGCCAGAGCGTGTTCGGTTGGCTGACGGTCCCACGGGGTGTACCGCCAGTAGGCGGCCGAGTCGCTCCGGATCAGACGCCCTGGCTAGGCCAGCCTCTTCGCTGATTAGCCCGTCGTCCACTAAACGGGCGATCGCCGCGTCCATGATCTGCATTCCCTGCTGTCCGCCGGTTTCGATCATCCCGTCGATTAGGTGCACGTTGTTGTCGCGGATGGCCCGGGCGATAGCCGGTGTCATGATCATGAGTTCGACAGCGGGGATCATTCCCCCGTCTCGCTCGTTGCCGAACAACGTCTGGCACGCGATGGCCTTCAAGCAGGCACCGAGCTGGACGCGAACTTGCTCCTGCCGCCGCGAATCGAACGCGTCCACGATGCGTTCGACAGTTTGAGCGGCACTGTTGGTATGCAATGAAGCAAACACCAAGTGCCCCGTCTCCGCGGCGGTTAGTGCCGCGGCGATTGTCTCCAAGTCGCGCATTTCCCCCACCATTATTACGTCCGGCTTCTGGCGGACCACGTGCCGCAAGGCCTCAGCGAACGAAGGCGAATCGTCACCAATCTCGCGCTGCTCGATGAGCGACTTGTCGTGGGTAAAGGCAAACTCGATGGGGTCTTCTAGCGTGATCACGTGAGCCCGGCGCCGGCGATTGATGTGCTCGATCAGGGCGGCGAGCGTCGTGCTTTTCCCGGAGCCGGTGGGGCCGGTGATCAGAACCAGTCCGCGCGGCAGCTCGGCCAGCTCGGCCAGCCTTGCGGGGAGGTTCAGCTCCTCCAGGTTCGGAATCTTGGCGTTGAGGACGCGGACCGCTACTGCGAGTGAGCGACGCTGGTAGTGGATGTTGATGCGGCAGCGCCCGATCCGAGCGTGGCCGAAGGAGAAGTCCAGGTCCCGGTGCTGGTCCAGGCGTTCGCGTTGCT
The DNA here is from genome assembly GCA_964405925.1 of uncultured Phycisphaeraceae bacterium. Lineage (GTDB taxonomy): Bacteria > Planctomycetota > Phycisphaerae > UBA1845 > UBA1845. The sequence continues at coordinate 1,961 of CAYOQG010000021.1, forward strand.
CGGGGCTGAGGAAGTTGGCTATCATCTCGCCAAGACGTTGGGCGTCGAGAGCTTGTGTGGTCATAGCCTCCATGCGGGTATCCACGTACACGCTGGGCGGGGCACCGGCGACCAGGAGCAGGTCCGAGGCGCCAGCTTCTCTGGCCGCCACCAATAACGACAGAATCTCGTCACCATCGTGCATACGTCAGCCCTTCGTGATCATCAGCCCGCAGTCACACGGAGCACTTCGTGAACGGTTGTATATCCCTCGCGGACTTTATCGAATCCCGCCTCCAGCAAGGTTTGCATACCAGTGCCGGTAGCCTTAGTGCGGATCGCGCCCAAGGGCGCGTCCGACGCGATGGCGTCCCGCAACTCGTCGTCCGGCACCAGCAGCTCATAGATGCCGATCCGCCCCTTCATGCCGAGCTGATTGCAGTGCGAGCACCCCCGCCCCTCGAAATGCTGATCGAGTTTCACGCCCAGCCGCTCAAGACTTCGCAGCGTGGCCGGTGAGCCTTCCACCTGCCGCTTGCACCGTGCGCAAATCGTGCGGACCAGACGTTGGGCCAAGATGGCAACCAGAGACGCGCTGATGAGGTAGGGTTCAACACCCAAGTTGCGCAGCCGCGTAACGGCGCTCGCAGCGTCATTGGTATGCAGCGTGGACAGAACCAGGTGTCCGGTCAGGGCAGCCTGTACGGCGATCCGGGCCGTCTCGGGATCGCGGATCTCTCCGAGCATGATTATGTCGGGGTCCTGCCGAAGCAACGACCGCAGAACATTGGCGAAGCTGCGGCCGATCTTGTCGTGAACCTGGAACTGGTTCACCCCCGGAATCTGGAACTCGACCGGGTCCTCCACGGTGTTGACGTTGACCGCGGGATCATTGATCTCGTTCAATACCGCATAGAGCGTCGTGGTCTTTCCGCTTCCCGTTGGCCCCGTGACCAGGATGATCCCGTGAGGCTTTCGCACTTCGTGCAGAAACACGTCGTAGACCGACGGGGAAAGACCCAGGTGATCCAGTCTCACGAGGGTGTTGCGCGTGTCGATTACCCTTATGACCACCTTCTCGCCCAGCTTGTGTGGAAGGGTGGAGACCCGCAGATCGATACGCGTGTCGTCGACGGTGGCGTTGATTGCCCCGTCCTGAGGCAGGCGGCGTTCAGAGATGTCCAGGCCGGCCATGATCTTGATTCGTGAAACGATGGCCGGCTGCAACCGGTACGGGGGGCGGAGTTTTTCGACTAGCGTGCCGTCGATGCGGAAGCGCACCCGCAGGGTATGGTCACCCGGCTCGATATGAATGTCACTCGCCCCTTCGCGGACCGCGGACGCAATGAGATGATTGACAAGTCGGACCGCCGGCGCATCCGACGCCTGTGAGGACATGTCCGCGGCGTCATCCTGGTTGCCTCGAGCGGTTGTCTTCTGATCGACTTCCTCGTCGTCCTGGAGCATGTCTTCGACATCGAAGTGATCTACGCCGGGCCGGCGGGTTTTCAGGGTGTCCTCGATATCCGACTTCACCGCCGCCACTATCTGGACTGAACAGCCCGCCAGCTGGGCGATCTCTTCGATCAGGAACACGTTGGAGGGCTCGGTCACCGCAACGGTGAGGACCTCGTCGACTTTGAAGAGCGGAAGGACGGCGTTGGCCTCGATGAAATCCCGGGGCAGGATTCCGGCCATGGCTGGATCTACCAGGTCGGGTGTGATGCGCGCGAACGGCGCGTCATAGGCATCCGCCAGAGCCTCGGTGACCTGGAGTGCGCTACAGAAACCCAGCTCGACGATGATCTCTCCAAGCAGCCTGCGGTGTTCATCGCGTTTCTGAGCGCGGAGGGCTTGGTCAACCTGCTCAGGCGTGATCAGCCCGCGGTCAAGCAGTATCTCTCCCAGTGGTCTGGTGCGTTTGGCTGTAGTAGTTCCGCTCATCGGCGTACGTTACATGAAGCTGTCCAGGGCTTCGTCCACGAGCTCATATCGTTCGAACTGGCGATTCAGCCGGGTAATCTCGAGGGTCTTGGCCAGGGTGGCGGGTAGACAACATAGCTTGACCATACCGAGACGCTCCTCGGATTCCCGTTTGAGCCAGGTCAATGACTCCAGGCCTTCACTGTTGACGCGCGTAGTTTCCGAGAAATCTACCACAAAGTCGCGACTCTCCTTGGCAAACGCTTCCTGCACCAAGGCTCGGAATTGCGCGACGTTGGCGCCGATCAGCTCGCCGTCGACGGCCAGCACGCAGATATCGCCTCGCGGGGCGGCGGTGACGCTCACGGCAGCATGTCTCCATGATCTTGATGCCGAGCCGGAGCCGCAGCACCGCGCATCTCCAGCGGCGGCCCGGTCGAGCGCTCATACGAGTCCAACATATGCTTGGCCCACGCAAGCTGGGGATCGAGCTTCAGGGCTCGCTCATAGTGGGCCCTGGCTACTGCAGGGGGACGGCCAATGTCCTCGGAGAGCTGCCCGGCCAGGCAATGGGCGAGGGCATCGTTGGGCTCACTCGCCAGCGCCTCTTGCAGCGATTCGATGGCCGTCTGCAGATCACCCTGCTTCCAGCACACATAGCCACGCAACAGATGTGCCTGGCCGGTCTCTGGCATCAAGTTCTCAAGCTGGTCGGCACACCGGCGGGCGGTGATCCAGTCGTTCGTCATTACGGATGCCCGGGCCAGCAGCATCCAGCATCGTACGTTTCGGGGATGCTTGGCGACATGTTCGCGCAACAGGTCGCGGGCACGCGAAGCCCTTCCGGTTTCCAGATAGCTCGCACACAGTGCGGCCACTACCGACGGCGGTGCGTCCGGCTGGGCCTCGGTATAAGGACCCAGCAGCGCTACGGCTTCCGTATCTCGCCCCATGTGAGACAGAAGTCGGCCGTACTCTTCAATAAGAACCATGCACCCGCCACGGTCTTCCACGTTAGCCGGCTCGCAGCCGCTGCGCTGGACTGCCAGACCGAGATTCCGAAGCGCTTCTTTCTTGTCGCCGGCAAGAAGGCAGAGCCGACCGAGCAGCATCTCGAGGGTGCCGTCGGAATCGAAGTGTCGCATGTTGGCGGACATGAGGGCGATCGCCTCATCGAGACGGCCGAGGGCGGTGAGGCATTCCGCCTCCGCTACCAGATAATCGGCATCGGCTTGGTCGCGCGTCCTAGCGCGGTGATAATGCGCGAGCGCCGGTCCAAGATCGTCACCGCGCTCGGCGATCACGCCGAGGGTGTAGTCGACGTCGGCCGCCTCAGGTGCACGGCGCCTGGCTTGCTCCGCCGCCTTTTGTGCAGAAACGAGCTCGCCCTTTTCCAGATGACAGCGGGCAAGAAGCAGGAACATGTCAGCTGACGAGGGGTCTGCGGCGATTGCTTCGTTGACGGTCTCGATCGCGGTCTCGATCCGTCCACGTTGAAGCTGCTGCGAGGCCAGTTCATATTTCATCTGGGCCCGCACATGGTTCCATCGCCGCTCGGCCTCCACCCGGCGCTGGGAATGAGACACGCACCCGGCATGGGGCACAGCCAACAGCAAGCCGGCGATCACTGCGGCTCTCACCAACGGTGACGTGGACCCGCTTGCGTCGGTCAACGATCTCTCACGGGGCATCGTCTGCTCCCTCTTTTTTGCGTTCACGCGGAGCCTCCGCCCCGGTCGGGTCCACAGACGGCGGGGCCGGCCTCCCGAAATCCGGCTGGTCCAGGCCTTGTGCTTCCCTAATGAGCCGGTGGACGAAGTCGCGGGCAGCGGAACCGTCATCGTCCCATTCGCGGCCGGCGAGGAGCTCCTCTTGCAGTTCGATGGCCGAGAGGAATCGCGGGTCGTTGTGCAAGGCCATCCCCACGTGCCACAGAGCCCGGTCTGCATCCCCCTCAGCGAGGCGTTCCAGGGACTTGCGGAAGTGCGTCTGGGCCAAGCGTTCGCGACCGTGCCACATCATGTTCTTACGAAGGCCAACGCGAATGCGCTCCATGTCCTGGCGCACCTTCTCGCTGGCCCTGGCGTAGGCCTCCTGGTCGCTGACGATGTGGACGGTCAGCAGGATGACCACCTCCTGGCGGACTACCCTGTTGCGGCGCCCCTGGAAGAGAGGGCCGACGACGGGTACGTTTCCCAGCAACGGCACTTGGCTCCGAGTGTCTGTCGCCACATCGCGGAACAGGCCACCAATGAGGATGGTTTGACCGTCCTGCACGATCACGTTGGTCGTGACCTCGGTGGTTTGCTCCGACGGCAATCCATCCTGGACTGCTCCCACGCTGTCCTCCGGGTGTAGTTCCATCCGCACGATTCCGTTGTCTCCCACGAAGGGGCGGAAGACCAGCTGGGTTCCGGTTTCCAGAAACTCGATGTTCTGGATCGCCTGCGTTTCCGTCACCGTGGTCGTCAGATACCCGTCACGGCGGCCGACAATTACCTGGGCTCGCTGGCGGTTGAGGGCCAATACCTTGGGGTTGGCGAGCACGACGGTATCAGTGATCGCCTCCAGCGCGCGGATGAACACACCGACGTGGTCCTTGACGATCCCAATGGTCAGCCCTCCATCCGGTACCTCGCTGCTCACATCGGTAGTGAGGTTGGCGTTGAATCGCTCAAGCCGATCCACGGGGAGTGCCCCGAGGTTCAAATCCGTAACCGCGTTGGAGATGGCCCCTAGTAGCTCCAGATCAACGCCACCGACCAGCGTGAAGTCCACCCCCAGGGCATTATCCTCGTCCAGGGTCACCGCGAGGATGGTCGCCTCAACCAATACTTGTGTCGGTGGCACATCCAGTTCACGAAGGGTCTGCTGGACGCGATCCAGTACGTCAGGTCGATCGCGTACCGCCACGTAATCGCGCTGAGCCATGCTGTCGCCACCTGCGTCGTGCGCGTCCGTCTCAAGGCCACGTTCTGCCTCGGGGGCAGCAACGACCGTACCCGCTTCGCTCAGCATCGGGGTCAAAACCGCGACGGCGTCTTTGGAGGTGCAGAAATGAAGCGGAAACACGCGCGTGATCGGTGGCCTCTCCCGGGCGATGATCTCTGCCAGTTCGGCGTTCGTATACACGTTGATAAAGCCGCCCTCTTCGCGGTAGCCGGCGCCATTGGATGCCAGAACGGCGCGAAGCGCTTCTTCGAAGGTGACGTCGTAGAGATGAGCGGTCACGGTGCCCTGGACGCCGGGTGTTGCGACGATGTTTCGTTTGCTCTGGACGGAGAGCGTCTCCAACACAACCGCGAGAGGTAGGTCCGAGACATGCATCTCCACCGTCCCAGCCTTAGAAACGGAGATGGAGTTCGTGTCCTGGTTTGCCTCGGGCAGTGGTGAGGACTTGGCGGCGTCCACCCCCGGTTGGCTCGTAACAGAACCGGCGACATTCGCCGGCCTGTCGGCGAGCGCTTCGCCACCCTCGTCCGTTTGAGGTTGTCTGGCTGTGGCTTGTACCGGCCCACCGGGATTCGCCGCCCACGCTGCTCCACGGTACTCCCCCGCGAGGCGCATACACAGCGCGACCGCGGCAAGAGCCGCCATCCAGACGTGTCGATTGTTCGCAGGCGTAAGCGCCAACCGTAGTTCTCCCTGGCAGGCCCTGTTTGCAGAGAAACATTCGGGTCGAGGGGGCCGGCCATAGTCCGGACATTCAGTTCATACGCAGCACGACCCGTTCTGTACCGCCTCCGGTGAGGGTCACCTCGCCGGGGCTGATGGACTCAACCATGAACCCACCCAAATCATCTCCCACGCGGACTGTCCGTCCGTTGATCACCGCACAGTGCTGCGTGTTGTCGGCTGCTTCCGTCAACGTAAGTTCGAGCACAAGAACGGGTGCGGCTTCTGTTGTACTTCCACCCTCGCCCACTTGCGTCGTCGGTTGTGCCCTCGGCGCGCGGCCCGATGCCAGCCAATCGGCCTTGAACAGGTCACGCATCAGGACTTCCGGCAGGTCGAGGGGTGGCACACGCAGAGAACGCGCCGGCGTCAGCCTCGGCTCCGGCAGCAGAGCAACGGCAGGCGCGATCGAGATGAGTGAAGGAGCAGCCGTGGCCGTTTCGGGCCCTCCCCAGAGCTGGCGACCCACCAGCACCAGGAGGACCACCGCGAGAATACCGAGGAGCCCCGATTTATACGGAGAACCCTTGAACTGAGCCAATAGGATTGTTCTCCAACGCGTATAGCTCATACGCCCGATCCTGCTCAGGTCGCCTCGTAGAATACCTGCATGGTCAGCTCCGTTCGCACCGCATCGCCTTCATCCCCCGCAGATGTTCCTCTGGGTTCCGATAGCCGTTCGACGGCCAGTTCCGTCACGCGCACGGCTCGCGCCAAATGCTCGACGTCATGCAGGAAGCTGAAGCTCTCTCGAAAGCCCGACTCGAAGCTGATTCGAATGGGCAGTACCGCGAGGGTCCCACGGGTCTCCCTCGCAAGTGGCACCATCGTGTGATTCCGGAGTTCCAGCCGCGCGGCAATCGCCGACACATCTTCGACAAAGGCCCCCACCTCGGCGCTTGGAGGCACGCGGAGACTGTAATCCGCGAGCAGGTCGCTCGCTTGCAGCATGTCGGCCTCGGCTGTTGAAAACCCGGCGAGGGCGCCCGATCCGCGAGCCAGCTGTTCTCTCATGGCCCGGGCGGAGGTCAGCATCGTGGACAGCTCCCGCTGCTGAGGCCCGAACAGCAGAAAGCAGAACGCCGCTGTCATCCCGACCCCGATGCTCATCACAACGTAGCTGTCCCAGCGTCTCGCCATCTGCCTTACTCAAACTGGGGAAAAGAGCAGGTGATTTTGAACTCCCTGACCCCGCGCCCCTCTACCTCCGTGGGCTGCGAATACGTCAACTTCACATCCTCAAACAGCACAGAATCGGCCAGGCTGGTCATGAGGACCCCCACGACGATATCGGAGTCGGCCCGTCCGGTGATTTCAAGAATCCCGCCCTCGTCATCCTCCGGTCGCCCGGGGGAGTCACTCGCGGCTAGGTCACGGATGTGCCGCCGCTGAGTGAGGTGCAAGTGGGTCAGAACCATCGAGTCAGGCGTCACCCGGGAGAGTTCCGCCAACACTCCATGTACCGGGACGCCTCCAGCTACGTCAGACAAAATGTCGCTTTTCTTGCGCAGGCTATCCAGATGAACCTTCAGCTCGTCGAGGTCCCGGAGTAGCTCCACCTGATCCTGCAGGCTGTCTTGCAGTTCCGATATCTCCTGCCGGGCACTTGCCCTCTGCGCAAACGTGCCAGCCGATCCGAGGATCAGCTCCCCGGCGAGGATGCCCAGGAGCGCAGCACGGATGGCCATGTTGCGCCTCCGCCTGCGCCCCGCACGGTACCACTGCGGTGTAAAGTCAAGCTCCTTCATCGGCTCACGCTTTCAACCGCCCTGGGGATTGGCTTCATGGACACTCCGAGGGCAGTCGTCCAGTCGGCCATCGCCCCACCATCCTCATGAAGGGGCCGGGCGTCGGCGAAGGTCAGCCCGCGCAGCGGGCGTCCAACGCGACAGCGCAGCCCCACTACTTCCGACAGGTGTTCCAGATAGCGTGTATCCACCGACTCGCCCCCGACACAAGTTACGACGTCGGGTCGCGCCCCCCGAAAAGTCACGGCGTAGTATCGCAGGTACAGGCCGAGCTCCTTGCCCAACTTCTCCCACACCGGAAGCACCGCAGCGTCGACCGCGTCGATCGTGGCCTGATCAATCCCAGTATCGTGTGCCTCGCCATTCGACCGGGCCGCAGCGATTCGCCGGCGGAGCTCGCGTACCTTCGGAAGATCAAGGGACAGGCTACCAGACACAACTTGGTCAAATGTCGCTCCACCAAGCCTGAGCGATCGTGTGAATACGATCTGGTCTCCCTTGGTGATGACCGTCCGCGTGCCCGACCAGCCCACGTCGACAAACATGTTCGCTTGTTCTTGGTCCTCGGTGCGGCGCAGGTAGCGCTCGAAGGGGCGGAACGTGGCACAGGGCGCCGGATCGATACTTACGGAGTCCAAGCCGGCCTCGGACAGCATGTCGAGCTGTCTGCGGATGGCGCAGGCTGGTGCTGCCAGGACAATAACCTCCTGCTGCCGCTCGTCGCCCCCGGCGGCGGGGCCGACGACGATAAAGCGGATCTCTGCATCGTCACCCAACTCTGCAATTCGATCGCAAGCCTCAAAACGTACTGCCGACGCCAGCTCGACCTCCGGCATCTCCGGCAGGCGGATGTTCTTGACCAGGAGATCCGGCTCGCCGAGAGTACTGCACGCCTGCTTGCCGATGAACCTGTGCTCCCGGAAGATGGCGCGCAGCGCCTCGACGACTTCGCCTGGCTCGCGTGGGCCTCTACGATCACGCGGCGGATAGGGGTGGCTCGCCGCCGCGATAACCTCGACCTGATCGCCGGAGTCCGCGAGCTGCATCACCCGCAAGGCACACGATCCGAAGTCGATGCCAATCGGTCTCACTTTGCGCCTGTTAAACACCTTCGACCACCTTGACTTTCCGCCAAGCTCCACCGGCGCTGCCCTGGCCCGTTGACCGCACCCCAGCGACGTGCATACGCAACACAGGTCTGCGAGGAGTCGCGAACCTCGCGGACGCTGCAGGCTTCCTCAGAACCGTGTCCCGGCGACGCTCCCAGCGGCCGAACCCGGCTACGATCCGGCCCGTGCTACGCGACCTGAGGGAACGCGCGCGAACAGCGTGCCCGCGCTTCGCTGCGCGCCGGCGCTTACAGGCCTAGGTGCGCCGTGTCGTTTGCCCGGAACTGTCCAGTATCCTCATCGTAGTACCAGGCGCTCGAATCTGCGGCCCCAGCCGTCACCGTGTTCGTGCCGGTGTAGGGGTTGTTCGGAACGCTCAGGATGTACGGTCCGTAGGGGAAACCAGCCGTCCCCACGGCCGCGGTCGTGCCATCCGCCTTGCTGGACAAGGTCATCTGGTTGGTGAACGTGGCCAGGGCCGGCCAGGTGTCGTCGTGCTGCAGCTTGTACAGCTGAAGCTGAGTGCGCATCGTGGCCAGATTACTCTGCAAAGCACTCAACTTGGCATCGGTACTGGCGTCCGTGAACTGCGGGATCACCACCGCCGCCAGGATCCCCAACACGATCACCACGATCAAGATCTCGATCAGGGTAAACGCACGATGTACTGCCCTATGTCGCACCATTGTCGATTCTCCACGGCCAGTGTGTGTCTTCGGGTCGCTGGTTGAACACGATCAGCTGACAGGTCGGCGCCGGACGTCGGCAGCCACTGCCGCAGCAAGGTAACTTCAATGATATCGGTCAGTTCAATGCGCCCAGTGAGGTAGTATGTGTTGGGGCGCTGAAGCCGTCAGGTTATAGACCGCGTTTGTTCTCGGACCCGACACGTGAAGCGAGGGGCTTCTGACAATCCCGCGGCACTCCCGATAAAATGCTCGCCGGTAATGCGGAACGGTAACTGCCTTCCTTCGGTCCATCCACCTGTACCTTCGCGCGGTGTGGGCGTGCTTTGCAGTATCAGGCAAGGATGGAGACCCCCGGATTCTGTCACACACATTTCACTGACTGTTATCGCTCTTTGCGGGTGCAGCCAGGCGTTACCCCGTCTCCCAGCAGTCGGCACCAGACGTCTCGCATTCCCTCGTCATCAAGTCACGAGAGGAGAGGCGTCAATTCGCAGCTCGTGTCCAGTCCGTTCGCTAGCCGATACCGCGGAAGGGCACCGAGCAGTTCCGGTCCTATGGCGCCACTCGCTCGGGGGACTCCGTCGGGACAGATGGCTGAATCACCATTCCGGTGCTCATCGTCGCGCGGCGCGTCGGCCAGTTGCTGGAAGGCGTCCTCCGATGCCAAGAACGCCTCAACGATGATGGGATCGAACTGTCGGCCGGAAAGGTCTCTAATGATGGACCTCGCCCGTGCGTGTGACAGGGCGTCCTTATACACGCGCCTGGTGGTCAGCGCGTCGTACACGTCTGCCAGGGCGGCTATTCGCGCGCACAGGGGGATTGCGATCCCACGAAGGCCCCGAGGGTAGCCGCTTCCCTCAACCCACTCGTGGTGGCTGTGGGCGATCTGTTCGGCCATCATCAAAAAGCGCGAACCTGGGCAACGGGCCAACGCCAAACGAATCGCGTGCGCCCCGATGGCCGCATGTGTCCGCATGATCTCGATTTGCTCCGGCATCAACTTGCCCGGCTTGAGCAGGATCTTGTCCGGGATTCCGACCTTGCCGACAACATGCAGCGGGGCTGCCCGGCGAAGGTCGTCGATGAATAGAGAATCGATCTTGTTCGCGTACTTGGACTGCCTCTTCAGGTCCCTCGCCAGGATGAGACAATACCCCATCATGCGCTCGAGGTGCCGGCCGGTAGCGTCATCACGGTGCTCGGCCAGGCTCGCCAGGACCACGGTGATCGCCTCGTGGGCGGTGTCGCGAGCCCGACGCGTCAGGCTGCTCTGAATGGCGGACGCAGCGTTGTTGCTGAGCAGATCCAGGAACTCCAACTCCTCTTCCGTGAACTTGCGTCGGCCAACGCGCTCGGTCAGGTAAAGGACCCCAACAACGCCCTCCGGAGCGCACATGGCCATCGCAACGGCCGGAGGCTCGCAGTATAAGCGGGAATCGTAACGGCCCTCCCCGAGATTCGCCTCACCTGCGGAGTGGACGACGAACCGGGACCCGGATTCGTACACCCGGCCCGAGATGCCCTCGCCGATCGGGACCGTCAGGTCGGCGATCGTCTGCTCGTCCAGCCCGATGGATGCGCTAATCCTAAGGCTTCGTCTCTCGGAATCCGGCAACATGATCGCCCCGCGCCGGCAGCCGGCGAACGAGGCCATAACTTGAACGGCTTCTTCGACAAGGCCTTCGAGCCGCTCGGTTCTCGACAGGGCACCGCTGAAATCCACCAACAACGTCAGGATCCGCGCCTGCTCGCCAAGCAGTCCGCGGCAACGACGAAGCTCCTGCGACTCGCGTTGTCGAGTTGCCATGAGCGTTGCCCGAACGGCAAGTTCCTCGGCCCGGAAGGGCTTGATCAAGTAGTCGTCGATACTACCCTCGAGCGTAGCCACAAGTCTTGAGGCCTTGTCGGGGTGGGCGAGCAGGATAATCTTTGCATCTCTCGTACCGGTTGCCGAGCGGAGCCATCCGACTACGTGCGTGCCGTCCACCGTCGATGAAAAGGTGCCGGTCACAATGAGATCGGGAATGTGCCTGCAACCGAGTGAGAACAGCTCGCCGGTGCTGGTGGCCTGACAGACGCTGTACCCTTCCCTTTCGAGAACCTCGCGACACAGCTGGCGCACATGCGGATCATCGTCGACGACCAGCGCCGTTCGCTCCAGAGCTGTCAGAGAGGATGATCCCACGGGCGCGACGTCCTGTTCATGTCAGTCACGTTAGCGCTACGGCAGCACGCCGTGTGCTTCCGAGAGCAACCGCTACCCAGTCAAGGTTGCGAATTGCACTGATAGGGTCGCGCGACAGGATGGGCTCCTTCGAATGCGTGAACAGCTGGAGCCCGATCTCATGGATTGCTCCTTCGACGTGGCGGCAGAATGCCACAACGCCTGCAACGAAGAGTCTTGGCTCATCGTCGACCAGTATCGCGATCTCGGCAGGCTGCCCGCGCCGCATTGACCGCGTAGTCAAGATGCCGACTCCGCCAGTCGAGATGTTGCGGACGTAGGCATCTTCGGATTCGAGTTCCAGGGTCGCCGCGGTCAGAGCCGTCAGCCTGCACGGGGCGAGAAGATGCTTCCGTACGTGTTTGCGCATATCCAGGAAGTGCTGCGGCGTATCGCGATTCAGCTCAGTTGCGATTCGTCGAAATGTCTCGGGTAGAATTGTCTCATCTGCACCTTGCGCTTCGGCGTCACGAATTGCAGAGGCGCACGCATCGGATGCCGCCTCGTTTGATTCCAGCAGGTCGACGTTGTGCATGTCGCGCAGGGGCCGGAAGCAGCACCGATCCTTACCCGAGCATTTGGCGCGATACATCAGTTCGTCGGCCGCTTTGACCAGACTTTCAGCCGTCATATCCGAATCAAGTTCTCCGCACACCGCGCCGACGCTGCAGGTGACCGGTCCGGGAAGGGCGAGCCCCGGAAACTCGGTCTCTCGAACGCTCTCTACGACGCTGTCTGCTAGCCGTTGGGCCTCGTCCTCGCTGAGCCCACTCACTGCAGCCAGGGACTCCTCGCCTCAATAACGGCCTACGATTCCCGCACCGGGGATCTGCTCTTTCAGTGTCTCGGCGATCCCCCTGAGAACATCATCGCCGGCTTGGTGACCGAACTCGTCATTCAATCGCTTGAAGTTGTCGAGGTCGAGGAACAGGACCGTGAGGGCCTCACCCCTGCGCCGGGCCCGTTGCGTGCAATCCCGCACGGCGTCAGTCAACGCACCGCGGTTCAAGAGGCCGGTAAGCGGATCACGGGCCGCCCGTTCGCGGTACTGGCCGAGTGCGTATCTGAGGTGAGCGTGCTCTTGAGCGGAGCGAAGTTGCTCCGACTCCACGCTCATGGTCAAGTGGGCGTTCGCCTGACTGAGCAGATCGGTTACGTCCAGATCTGGCGGCACAACCCCTTCCAGAAGGTGGCCCAGCTCCGCGTAGGTCTCTCCGGCGCGCATGAGGCAGCCCTTCAGGGCTTCGGCGTCCATAGCCAGCTGGAGCTTGGCGAACTTGGCGAGGCCCGGCTCGGCGTCGAGATTACTCGACGGGGCATTAAGGCGAACCGAACCGGCAAGGTAAGTCACGCCCCGCAGCCGATCCGTGTCCGACAACGTTGATGTCAGGGCGGGCTCAACATGATGATTCTCGACCTGCGAGGTGATGACTTCGGCCAGACCCCACTCGCACGTCAGCGCCGCCGTTACCTGAGGGTGCGTATAGCGGTGGTTGCGCTGCTCTGCGGCAAAGAGAGCGGTCGTTGAGAGCCCCTCGGTTTGGCACAGCTCGGCATAGGGCTTGCCCAGGAGCTGTACAAGCAGCAGGATCTCCGAGTCCTGCAGCAACCCGATCAGGAATGCTTCCTCGGCACATGCCGGAAGGACGAATTCCGCAAACTCGTGAGCCAAACAAGCCCTCAGCAGCGAGTGCTGCCAGAACTGCTTCATATCAAAGGGACAACCGCCAAGGCGGTCAAGATGCCGCACGAGCTGGAATCCCAGACTCGCGGTACGCACCCGATTGATCCCTGCCAGACTGACCGCCCGGTGAATCGTGGTCACTTGCTGGCGTTGGGCGTATGCCACTGAGTTGCACATTCTGAGCAGCCGCGCCGCCAGCGCCGCATCGGTTTGAATGACCTCGGCGAACTGCTCGATGGTGGAGTCCGGATCCTCTGCGAGTTCGATGATTCGCGCCGCGAGGGCGGGGCTGCTGGGCATCTTGGCCTTCGCGGAGAGGGCTCGAAGCTCCTTTTGCAGTGTCTTCGGCATGTCGGTCTAGCTCCGTACCTGAGTGGCCGCATACCCATCCCGATGAGCCACGGTAGCCGCATCGCGCGCGCCGTCGCCTTTGTGTTCCTTATCATCGGCCACCAGGACCTCGGCAACAGACTAACGCGACAAGGTAGAGTCCTGGCGATTGCGCTTTGGCATATCAGAGCGCCCCGGGGCCCCATCGCATCCCGCCCGGGTCCGCCGGTCACTGCCCGGCACCTCGCTCCGTCTGGGCAGGCCTGTACGCACACGCCAAACGAGACGATTACCGGTACTCCGGCTGAATTCGATTCCCCCCGCGTTTGATTACTACCTGTCCTCCGTTGCGTACGTCTCAGCGACCGCGACGGATGACGAGCGAGCATCTTGACCTGCAACTGATTTGCAGCTAAAGACGCGCGCATCATGCACGATATGCGCAACATGCGCAGCTCGTGTCGTGTCCCTGAGGTACTGTGTTTTCGGTAACTTACGGATTTGCAGGTACTTACAGCTTGTGGCTTGACTGGGCTCATCTTCGGAGGTAGTCCGCCCGCGTGCTTGCACGCCGGTCCCGGTCGTGATGTTGCGACTCGCTGTCACCGATCGACGCGCGCACCGTCGGTGGGGCGACCTGGTCGCGCCATGCACCCGTTTTTCTGCTCAGCGATACCGCGCGGCGCCCCGGCACCTTATGACATCTCTTGGCATTCTTCACTCGGCCCCGCGTTCGCCCACCGCGTCAAGGATGATCCGTTTGCAGGGCGCGGGAAGCCTGGGCCACGCCTCGATGACAAGTACGAGGTCCTGGTCGCTGCAAAGCAACGCCAAGCAGGACGCCAAGCCATCGTTTCCGATGCACGTAAGTGCTTGTCGCAACAGGACTTGCAGATTCAGGTTTCGAGGTTCGATTCCCCCCGCCTCCATGGACATACCTTCCCCGCACGAGCCTGGCTGCTTGCAAGGCTCATTGCGTGCCAAGGCACGTCTTTCCATGTTGTTCGTCACCCTGAGAGCGGATGACGCGGACGTTGCGTTTCAGCGCACCGCACATTTCCAACATTTCCTTGGGAATAGTGCGTGCGGAGACCAATGCTCCGATTCCTGTGGGTGAGTGACGAGTAACCACCCTGGCGAAGCGGGAGGCCCCACCCCTTGAGAGCGAAGGCGACTCAACGGACGGTGAGCCCGTTACCAGCGTCCCTGAGCAACCCCTGGCCTTCGGCGGAATTCTGGTCTAACAGGGTGCCAAAAGACGATTTCCGATGGCTCGCGAGGCCACGTGGCAGGTCATGACACCGCATTCCTCGGGTCGAAAACGCAATTGCATCGCCAATCGAGCGACGAGGCCGAGGTCTCCGCGGAGTTCGTTAGCACCTCGCTAATTTCCGGTTCCCGGTGCCTCGGGCATCTCTGTGGTGCCCGGCAGCTCGACCCGCCATTCGTTCGCCTTCTCTGGGTCGCCCCAGGCGTCGTAAAGATCGATGATCCGCTGACATGCGGCGCGCGTCAGGTCGTCGGCCTCTTCTCCAGTCACCTTTATACGAGAGTAGCTTTCGAGAAGCAGGGGTTTAGCCTCCTCGTAGCGTCCAAGCGCCGTAAGACAACCGCCAAGGAGGCTCTCCGTGTTCGCGATTAGCCGGTCGTCGGCCGCAGAAGTCCGGCGGATCTCCAGGCACTTGCGCAGAAGCGGTTCAGCCTCGTCCGGCCTGCCGTTGTGCAACAGGATGTCAGCCAGGAGATACAGAGACTTCGCCATCATAGTCGGCGGGATTCGGGCAGCATTGCTCTCGCACAACGTCTGCAGCTCTCTCGCCAAAGGTTCGGCCTCTGTGAATCTTCCCGTCGCCGTCAAGCTTCGCGTGACGCCCTGCATGCTCCAGAGCGTGGCACGATGCTCAGGGCCATGGATCTTTCGATACTGCTGGACGAGGGCGCGGTAGACACGCTCAGCCTCTTCAAACCGTTCCTGCTTCTCGTAGACTGAGGCCAGACTCGCCATGGGCGCCAACGTATGCGTGTGGTTCTCGCCCAACACGCGCCGGTACTTCTCTATCGCCTCGAGAAGAAGCGGTTCCGCCTCGTCCAGACGATCCATGTAGTAGTACAATACGCCCAAACTGGCCAGGCAGGAGATCGTTTGGGGATGCTCCTCGCCGAGCGCCCGTCGCTTCGTTTCCAGCGTTTCGAGGTACAGCGGTTCGGCTTCTTCGTATCGGCCCTGCTTGCGATACACGACGGCTAGGTTTGTCATGGCGGTCAGGGTCAACAGGTGGTCGGAACCCAACACGCGCCTACCCGTTTCAATCACTTCGGAGAAGAGTGGCTCTGCCTCGTCATAGCGGCCTTGATCTCTGTACAGATGAGCTAAGTTGTTGATGCACTCCAACGTTACGGAGTGTTCCTCGCCCAGCACACGGCGTAGGCCTTCCAAGACGCGCACAAGCAGTGCCTCGGCCTCGTCGCGGCGCTCTTGGCGCCGGTACACTTCGGCGAGGGCGATTCCCGTGGCCAGTGTGTCCGGATGTTCGTCTGTGAGGGTACGTCGTTGACGCTCCAGCAGCGGGAGCAGGAGCGACTCGGCTTCTTCATAGCGGTCCAGATCCTTGTACAGCGATGCCAGGCCCGTGATTGATCGCCACGTGCAGCCGTGGTCTTCGCGCAATACTCGCCGCCGGAGTTCGAGGACCTGGAGATAGGCTGTCTCGGCTTCGTCATAGCGACCCTGCTGGGTATACAGCATAGCGACGCCATGCATGGTGGTAAGTGTCTTTGGATGGTCTTGGCCCAGGACTCGCCGTTGGAGTTCCAGTGTCCGGGCGTACAACGGCTCGGCGTCGCCGTAGTGCCCCTGCTCCACGTAGAGCCTAGCCAACGCGCACATGGACTCAAGCGTAACGGCATGCTCCTCGCCGAGCCAGTTACTCCGAAGTTCGAGGGCCCGCTTGGCATGTGGCTCGGCGGCCTCGTAGTTGCCCAACGCCTCATAGGTGTCACCCAACGTTGCTTGGATCGCGGCCTCGACAAGTGGCTCGTCGTCGAACCGATCTTCAATTGCCTCGGCTGCAGTCTTCAGAGCTTCGCGCACGGTAATCTCGGGATTCCGCGTTTTGAACGGACTGGCTGCGGCCAGCAGGTCCTTGTTCAAGAAGTCATTCACCGCCTCGGCGATTGCGGCCTGACGCTCGGCTTCCGTTTGCGCGGTCCGCGCTACCTGGCGGGCCTGTTCGGCGGCATCACGCTCATGGACCGCATCCCGCCAGAACATCAGGGAGGCAACGAAGCCGATGGTGACCACCACCGCAAAGGCCCCGGCAATAGCCAAGGGAATCCTGTAGCGGCGAAGGTTCTTGCGGAAGACGTAGCCGACCGAATCCCGCTTAGCCTCGATCGGTTCACCAGCCAGGTACCGCCCGATATCTCGCACAAGCTCACCGGCGGTCTGGTATCGGCGCTGTGGCTCCTTGGATAGACACTTGAGTACGATCGTTTCCACTTCGTCATCGATCTGCCTCCGGATCGTACTCGGTCTGATGGGCTCCGCTTTCAGAATGTTGTCGATGACGTCACGAATGTTTCCCGTAACTTCATAAGGGAAACGACCGGTCAGCATGTGATACAGGATCATCCCGAGCGAATACACGTCAGTACGCATGTCGATCTTGTGGGGCATTCCTCCGGCCTGCTCCGGCGACGCCCAGGGCACCGAACCGACAAACTGCCCGGTCAGCGTCATCCCACTGGGCTCGTCTTCGCCGGTCGCGATTTTGGCCAGACCGAAGTCGAGGATGTGTGGCTCTGCCTCCGCGTCCACACGGATGTTGCTAGGTTTGAGGTCGCGATGGATGATCCCGTGCAAGTGAGCCGCGTTGACCGCGTCGCAGATGCGAGCGAAGAGTTCAAGCGTCTCGCGAACCGACTGCTCTTTCCCGGCCATGAACTCGTCAAGGGCAGCGCCTGCAATGTAGTCCATGACAAAGTAGAAACCACTGGGAGCCGAGCCGCTGTCGTGAATCGTCACGATATGCGGGTGCTTGAGTTGCCCCAGGATCTGCACCTCGCGCTCGAAGCGGGTCCTGTCCCCCGGACGACCGAACGGCCCCTCTTTCATCGCTTTGATGGCGACCTTGCGCTGGGTGGACTTCTGAAGTGCTTCGTAAACCACGCCCTGTCCGCCGCGATGGATCTCGCCGGTGATCTCGTACCCGGCAAACGAGTCGGCGGGCAGGGAGACGTCCCCACTTCCGTCGTTCGCGTGATTCAGCGTGTCGGAAGCGCGTTGCTCAGCCTGCTCAATGAGCGCGAGGGCCTTGAGTTCCTGGCCGAGTTCAGGCATCAGATCCGGATGATCTGACGCGATCTGTTCGTCGAGCAGGGTCTCGCCGGCAACGCGCCGCCGGATGCAGCCCCTGATCACGTCGTGAACACGCCGACCGCGTTCCGCCTCGCTCTCTCCACCGAGCACCATGCAAATCTCCGCAGCACGCCTTCCTGAGGTCGGGTCAAGTCCCCGAAGCGAACGCGCAGATCCCTCGATCACGCATCGTCGACGAAAGACACCAGCGGTTGATTAACTATCAGGTCAAACGAAAACTGGCCCATCGCGCTCACGCCCCTCGGCTGAAAAACCTGGAGGGATCGCCAATCGCTTCCTCCAGCTGTTGCAGACCTCGGTTGCACAGCATCATCACGGCCCCGTCACTTCGGCCCATCTTCTGGGCCGTGTCCGCCACGGATAGGCTCTGGATGTAGCGCAGCCGGAGCACCTCGCGGTAGTCCTCTTTCAGTTCGTCTAGGGCGTCCTGGACGATGCGAACCAGTTCGCGATGGGCGGCCGACCGGCTGGGGGTCCGCTCATGGACCGCGAGAATGTCCAGCAGCTCAATCATCGAGGACGTGTCGTTCCTCGGGTAGCGAGCGTCGAGCCTTTTGCCGCCGCCTCGTTTTGCGGCCCGCTGGGTCCGGATCAGATCCACTAGCTTCCGCTCCGCGATGGTCCGCAGCCAACGTTCAAAGGCCTTCTCATCATGTGGCTGAAAGGATGTGATCTGACGGTACACCGATACATACGCTTCCTGGCACACGTCATCGGCCGAGAGCAGGCCGCGCAGATCAGCGGGAATCTGCTTTTCGATAGTCGTGACCAGTTGCCGATGATGCAGCATCAGCAACTCTTGAATGGCGGAACGGTCCCCTGCGGACGCCCTCGAGACCAGCTCCAGTTCTGACCCGCTTCCGTTCATGTGTCGCGATCCGAGATCGAGCGCCGCCCCACCGTGCCCGGAAGATGCTACCGGCCATCGTACCAAGAAACGCTGGCGAACTCACGCCGTGCGTCGACGGCGGTGGGTTGGCTGGGAGCCGAAACCAGCTTTGCCGCTTCCGGCTGCGCGGCCCCCCGCGGCCTCTGTCTGGCTCCCCACCATCGGTGCCTGTTTCCCTTCCTTACGGGCCGGGGGGAGACACCACACGTGCCAGCAAAGCCGTCCGCACGGAGCCCGGCCAGTCGTACCAGGATTCTCCGTGCATCCGCGGCCTGAAAACTCTCCTCCGCGCGTGAGGTGATAAGCCTTTCTTTCGTTCAAGTGCCAGGGGCCTGTTAGTGAACTCTCTCGCGAGCGGCTAGCGGATCCGTCGAGACACAGAGACCGGGCTGACGGGATTCATCCGCCGCCGGATTTCGTAGCCGGCCCGGTCAGGCCGGAGCTGGAAGCGATGATCGTCGAAGTCATGGCTGAACTCGGATGTCCGTAGGTTGGGACGGTAAACTACAAAAGTCGAATAAGGAGGTAGCAGAAGATGAACAAGTACAACACACTTTGTTTTGCATTTTTCGTCGGCCTCGCCATCCTGGCGGCGCCTCTCACGGTCTCGGCGCAGAACATCGATGTCACCCCGGCGAGCTGGGACTACGGCGACGTCGAGGTTGGCACCAGCGAGTCGCAGATCTTCACCATCCACAGCTGTGCGAGCACGGCGCTCCTTATCTTTGATATAGAGATAAGTGAGGATGTCACAGGCGCCTTCGCTTGCACATCTGCACCGTCCACACCTCATATAATACCTGGTGGAGAGACACGGGAAGTGGAGGTCACTTTCGCTCCTCCGGATCTTGGGGCGCATGAGGCCTTCCTGCATATCGTGAGTGATGCACCCGAGAGCGAGACATTTATCAACCTCTTTGGCATGGGTGTCCCCTATGAGCCGGAGCCCGGCGAGGTCATGGCTGAACTTATTGACTCCGTCGATGCGCTCGTTGATGCCGGCACGCTTACAGGGAATGGACCGGGCGGCTCGGCCAGCGGTCGCCTCAAGGCGTTCCGAAACATGCTCAACGCCGCAAATGACCTGATCGAGGACGGCGAGTACGCCTTGGCCTGCGAGCAGCTCCAGGACGCCAGAAACCGCGTTGACGGGATCCATCCGCCGCCTGACTTCGTAGCCGGTCCTGCTAGAGCAGAGGTGGAAGCGATGATCGTCGAAGTCATGGCTGAACTCGGATGTCCGTAGTTTGGGACCAACAAATCCGAAATAGGAGAGCTTTTCAGTCGTAGACGACGGCCACTCTTACCCTGGATTCGGCAGGGGCCTGTAGGTCTCCAAGCCGGGAATATTGCATCGAGCCTTCGCCAGGCGCGTCAGGAGAGACATGGTTCGACAGCAGAACAAAGCCAAGAGCCATCGAGCTGGACACGATGCGCCCCGCTTGGGCGGGACCGAGCTTTGGGGTCGTCTGGGAACCAGTTATCTGTGCGTTGCTGCCTTTGTCGGCGGTGCATCGGTGATGATCGTGGAGCTGACCGCCAGCCGTGTGCTTGCGCCCAGTTTCGGCAACACGCTCTACACGTGGACCTCCCTGATCGGTGTCGTTCTCGTAGCTCTGAGCGTGGGATACTACGCGGGTGGACGCCTAGCCGACCGCTACCCGACGCCGAAAACGCTCCTGCACCTGATCTCCGCCGCCGCCCTTTGCGTGCTGGGCGTGCCCATTCTGAGCGGATTCGTCGTCGCTGAACTGACTTCCGAAGGTCAGGAAGTGGATCTCATTCTCAGTCCCCTTTACGCGGCGCTGTTGCTGTTCGCCGTGCCCGGCTGTCTGCTCGGCACGGTGACACCTTTCTGCGTCAAGTTGCTCAGCCTACGAACACACAATGACCGAGTCGGGACCTCGGCGGGGACCATCACCATGCTGTCCACTGTCGGCAGCGTCCTGGGCACGTTCGGTGCAGGCTTTGTTCTGATACCGGCGGTTGGAACCAAGTCGATATTCGTGGTGGTAGGAGGGTGCTTGGCAGTGACTGCTATGTTGGGCTACTCGGGACTTGTGGGGCCGCGATCGCGGTCCCTGCGTGGCGTCGGACATGTGGTGATAGGAGCTGCCGTTGTGGGATTGGCCTCGCACCTTGGGTCGGAATCGGTTGCGGCGAACGTCGTGTTCCAGAAAGACACCTTCTATCATCGCATCTCCGTGATCCGAAGGCATGCCCCTGACGGACGTGGGGTGACCTTCCTGCTCACGGATGACGCCGCACAGGGAGCGCAGGCCGATGAAGGCGAGCGTCTGGTCTATGAGTATAACCGGTATTATCGCCTGGAGCGGCTGTTCACCGGTTCCGTACGGCGAGCGCTGTTCCTCGGCGGCGGGGCATATGCTACGCCGGAGTGTCTGGCCGACGACTACCCGGGTGCTGTCGTGGACGTCGTCGAGATCGACCCCGAGATCGAGCGTGTTGCCCGCCGGTTCTTCCGGCTGGATGACTATGAGGGCCGAGTGCGGCCTGTTGTCGACGACGCCCGACGCTTTCTGGCCGTAAGCAACGAGGGGTATGACCTGATATTCGGCGACGTTTTCCGGGGAAGGCAGACCGTGCCACCGCACCTGGTGACCCGCGAGTTCTTCGAACAGATCAAACGCCGTCTCACCGCCGACGGCGTGTACATGATGAATGTGATCGGTGCGCTGCAAGGGCCACGAAGCCGCCTTTTCACTTCCGTGGCGGCGACGCTCGAGGAAGTGTTCGGCGAAGTCTACGTTTTCGTTGTACATCCCAACCGTCCTGCCGCCCAACCGCAGAACCTCGTGCTGGTGGCACCAAGAGAGCAGCGCAACTGGAACAAAGCGGATCTCGTGGAGCGAGCCGGAAGCGATGCCCTCGCCCGGATGGCGGGAAACCTGGTGGGTGCGGATATGTTCGATCTTTCCGGCGCCACGTTGCTGACCGATGACTTTTGCCCGGTCGAATACCTCGTGGCATGCCAGCTTCGCGACTAGTCGCTAGCCAAGCGTGACCTTCGGAGCTGCGGGCAACCGTGAAGCCACCCTCCAATTGGTCAACGGCGTGGAGCTGTACGGCGTTTATGCAGGCCTGGCGAATCCCGGTCTTGAACCGGGGTCCTCAAAATGCGCCTCCAGCAACAAAAACTACCCTCGCGCGTGAGGTAGCCGGCCTTTCTTTCGTTTTAGTGCCAAGGGACTGTTGGCAGACCCTCGCGGAAGCGGTTCTCGGGGCCAGACGACGCTTGACGGCGACGCTCGCGCGGGCTCCGAAAGGAGACAAACCATGAATGCAGGATTTCTCGCCCGGTGTGGTACTCTGTCCGTTCTATCGGCAACTTGCGTCGTTGCGATGGCGCAGGCACCTGTCGGCACGGCATTCACCTACCAGGGACAGCTCAAGCAAGCAGGTGTGCCGGGCAACGGCACTGCGGACTTCGTGTTCACGTTGTGGAATGCGGAGACGGGCGGCACGATTGTAGACAGCCGGGACCTGACTTCCGTGGAGGTGGTCGATGGGCTGTTCACGGTCCAGTTGGACTTCGGCGCGGAAGCTTTCGACGGCGACGCACGCTGGCTGGAGATCGAGGTGGAGTTCCCCTCGGGCGAAGGGAACTGGACGATCCTCAGTCCGCGCCAGCCGATGACGGCAACGCCGTATGCACTCTACGCGCTCAGTAGCCCGGGCAGCGCAGGCAACTGGGCCGTCAACGGGAATGACATCCACAACACCAACATCGGCAACGTCGGCATCGGGACATCAGATCCTCTCGCCCTCGAGCATATCCGTGGTACCGATCTCACCCTCAGCGCAACAGCACTGCACGGCGACGATATCATTGCGGAACAGCGGGATGCGGTCATCGGGTTGTATAGCGACGATTCCGGATCATGGGGTTCGGCGATTTCCCTGGGAGAACTTGGAGCCGATGGAGAGCTCGTCGATAAGTGGACGCTTGCCCGGCTCACCTCGGATTCGACACCCGGCTCTGCCCTACGTCTCACGTTCGGGGACAGCGCCGACTACGCCCTCAACGCTCCGATCATGCATATTACACCTTCTGGCAACGTCGGCATCGGAACGACCGAGCCGGGCCGGATCCTCGACGTGGACGGCCCGATTACGCTGCGTCCGGGTCCGGGAGGGATTCACCCGGGCGTATGGCTGACCGACGCCTGGGATGTAGATGAATGGTTCGTTGGCAAGACCAACATCGTCGGCAAGAACCAGTTGGGCTTCTTCAAAGATGGCTGGCGGATGGTCGTCGAGGACAACGGCAATGTGGGCATCGGGACCAACACCCCCACGGAAGAACTCGAAGTCCGCGGGGACATCAAGGTAAGCGGGCACAACGGGGTCATCTTCTCGGATGGCACGAAGCAGGTCACGGCTGTCTCCGGTGGTGGCGGTGGGGTGCCGAGCGGTTTTTGCATCCTGGGAGAAACTGAGATAGCGCCGTTTGGCTACACCTACACAGGCAACCGCATCGGGAAGGGGCTCGGGCTCTGGGCCGCCAGGGCCGAGATGCCGACGGCTCGCTCCTGTATGGCCGCGGCGGTGGTGAACGGCAGGATCTACTTCATTGGCGGGTACAGCGACTCCGGTGGGTACTTGGCAACGAATGAAGAATATGATCCCGCTACAAACACGTGGACGACGAAAGAGGACATGCCAACGCCGCGCGACGGACTGGCCGCTGCGGCGGTGAACGGCAAGATCTACGCCATCGGGGGATACACGAGTGAACCCGCGGACGTGGCGACCGTTGAGGAGTACGACCCTTTGGTGGACGCCTGGACTGCGAAGATGGACATGCCCACGGCTCGCTTCCTTCTCGCCGCGGCGGCGGTGAACGGCAAAATCTACGCCATCGGAGGCACGTCGTATTTGGCCGGGACCGTGGCGACCGTTGAGGAGTATGACCCTCTGGCGGACTCCTGGACCGCCAAATCGGACATGCCCATGGGTCGCTACGATCTGGCCGCGGTGGCAGTGAGCGGCAAGATCCACGCCATCGGGGGGACTGAGCGTGGAGGTGCTACCTCACTGAGGAACGAGGAATATGATCCTGCGACAGACACGTGGACTGCGATGGCCGACATGCCAATGGCTCGTGAGGACTCGGCCGCAGCCGTGGTGGACGGGTACGTTTACGTCTTCGGGGGACGCTACTCGGGCGACACTCTGGCCACAACCGAAGAGTACGATCCAGGTACGAACAGGTGGACCGCGATGGCCGACATGCCAACGGCTCGTGAGGACTTGGCCGCAGCCGCGGTGAACGGCAAGATCTATGTCGTCGGCGGTCAGCATGGACTGGACGTCCACTTAGCGACAAACGATGAATACACACCGGGGGAACCCTACTATGTGCACCGAAAGGACTGAGCGGGAGCGCCGGAATGCGATTGGGCAAGTCGCCTTTTTGTAAGTGCGGGATGAGGCAAGTGGCGATTGCACTGCCGTTAATACCGGGATGCTGGATTGGGTGCGGCACAAGCGGCCCAGAGGCGCCTCTGGTCCTTGCGAAAGCCGGCCAGACCCGAATCACTGGTGACGACATCTCTTACCGAAACGCAGTCGAGGAGGCGTACGGGAACGATTCGATTACCGACAGTGTCGCGTTAGTTGCACTTGTCAACGACGCGTTGGAGCATGAGCTGGCGCAAAGCTTCGGGATGATGATCACGCCAGAGGAGATCGCGCGCCTGAACAAGCATGTGGACCAGACCACGCGTGCACCCGAGATCCTGGCCAGCGTGAAACACGCCTTTGGAGATGATCGGGCCGCGTACGAGCGCATCTATCTTGCTCCGCGGATCATTAACAGGAAGCTGCGGGCCTTCTTCAGCCGCAACGCCGAGGTTCACGCGCGAGAGAGAGTCCTGATCGAACAGGCATATGCTCTCGCGCGGTCCGGTATGGCCTTAACCGAGACGGCGCAGGCCTGCGATCTGGATTATTCCAGCATCGAGTTTGTGAAGCGTAACAACACGGTGCCGGCTCTGTTGAGACAATACCTCCCGACCCGCGAGGAGTCCTTGAACGGTCCTTTGTCGGCCATTGTGGGAACGATGATCGAAGGCGAGATCTACAAGGACATCGTCGAAGACGACCGCGGTTACATGGTGATAAGACTCGTGCAGAGAAACGAGAAGCAGTACAAGCTCGAAGCAATAGGGGCCGGCAAGCAGCCTTTCGACGTGTGGTTCCGTGAGCAGGCCGCCAAGATCGAGCCTGAGATCTTCGACCGTGAGCTTGCGAACAACATACTTAGGGCCCATCCAAACATGTGGTGGGTAAGGAAGTGGTTTGCCCAACCGGAGATCGGAGATAAATGATGAATCGCATAACAAACGCGTCCGTTCGGACAATGCTAGTGCTGTTGATCATCTCCGCCGGCTTTGCTGTGGCCGAAGACTTCGAACTCAGTCGTTCAACAACCGACGGTGGCGGCGTGATGTTCAGCAGTGGAGCCGACTTTGAGTTGAGTGGCACGATCGGCCAACCAGACGCAGGCATCATGTCCGGCGGAGACTTCGAGCTCAGCGGCGGTTTCTGGTTCCCACTGGCACCGACGGACTGCAATTCCGATGGCGGTGTTGACTTGTCCGACTACGGCGACGTCGAACCGTGTCTGTCAGGCCCTGATGGTGGACTTCTGTATCCCGACTGCAACTGCTTCGATGTTGACGGTGACAGCGACGTTGACATGGCTGACGTGGCTCGGTTCCAGGCGGCGTTCACCGGCGGATAGCAGAGGGTATGGAGCGACCGAGTCGGCCACGTGCTTCTCGCCCGTACTGGCAGCCCTGAGGGCTCCCGTTGTCGTCGCAGGGCGATGGGCCACTCAGACACGTCGCTCGATCAGGGTTGGACCTCTGAAAGCTCGAGATGCAAGTGCCTAAGGTAGAGCGATCGGGTCGAAACAGCAAGGAATCACAAGCGCGAGTAGTGCGTACTCTGGTGTGGAGTTGGCTGTCATTCTATGTCCACTGGTGTCCACTCATGTCCCTTCATGTCCACTCATGTCCGCGATAGAATGCCGATAGGGCATGAATGTGGCGTGATGGCCTGTTTCGCGGGGCGTTGATTGGGTTCGATTCCCCCCGCCTCCATGGACGTACCTTTCCCGCATGAGCCGGGCTTTTCGCAAGGCTCATCGCGTGCCATCGCACACCTTGCCGCTTTGTCCGTCACCCATAGAGCGGATGAAGTCAACGCCGCGTTTCAGCCTACGCGAGTTATCCCAGGTCTATCTGCGGCGTTTCGTGTCGACGCCCCCGGGGATGTGGTGCAAGTTCGGTCTCCAACGCGTCATGAACCGCCGACGTCCGGCGTGGGAACGTGCTGGTCGCTGCCCAAGTTGTTGTCTCCGCCATAATTATGTGCGCTTTTTGGCGTCCAAAACGGATCGCGCACCGATCTCAGACTCGCCAGGTAGCCAGTTCTGGCATGGAACAGAAGAATGAGTGACGCCCGGTGTGCCCCCGCCGCCTGGTGGAAACCGCCCACCTTTAGCGTACGCCAACAGCGCCGTTGCCACTCTGGTGACGAGGGAGTGGGCCCTTGCTCAGCGTTACTGCCGGGGCCAGCTCACGCATCCGCTCTATGTTCCGAATCGGCGGTTCGCCGAAGTGCCGCTTGTATTCGCGGCTGAAGTGCGAGGCGTCGTCGTACCCGACCCGGAAGCCAGCTTGCGCCGCGTCGAGGTCTTCGTCGAGCATGAGTCGTCGCGCCTCCTGAAGCCGCAGCTGTTTCTGAAACTGCAAGGGACTCATCGCCGTCACGGCCTTGAAATGAGCGTGAAACCCCGAGACACTCATGCTGAGTTCTCTCGCGAGGTCTTGAATCCGGATTGGCTTGTCAAGATTCTTGCGTAACTTCTCGACGGCACGGGCCATCCGGTGGGCGGTACCGCCAAACGTCGCAAGATGTCGCATCCGGTCAGCCTGTGCGCCCATGAGAAGTCGGTAGACAATCTCACGGATCACGAGTGGTGCCAGAGCGAAGTAATCACGCGGCGCGTCGATCAGCCGCACCAGTCGCAAAGTCGCGTCCAGCAGGTCTGCGTCAAGCGGGCTCACATCGACCGCTTTGACGCTGGCGCTGTCGCCACGCGGATGCGCGATGCCCGATTCCGCCATGACCGACGTGACGACAGATGGATCGAGCACCAACCGGAAGCTCAGATACGGCCGCTCGGCCGATGCTTCAACGACCTGACCGCTCAAGGGCAACTCCATCGTGCTGATCAAGTAATGTGCGGGGTCGTATCGGAACCGGTCGTGCCAAGGAGGATGTCCTTACGTGCCTGGGCAATGACGCAAAACGATGGTTGGGCGGAGGCGTACAGCCGCTCGGTTGGTCTCGAATGGCGGCGAAAGTGCAAACCCGGGTGCGGTTCGATGGCCCCGTCGCGCGGCAGCGCCCGCGCGATCCGGTTGGCGAGTTCTGTCTTGTCACCCCGCAAAGGGCGCGAGTTTCGTTTACTTGCAGCGTTTCTCATCGTCGCCATCCTACACGCCTCCGCGGGCGATTCGCGGTTTGGCCCCACCTTTTGGAGGATTGTACAACTTTCTTCGAGAATCGTCATATCACCAGCTTCGTTTGCAGGCCTACAGTCTCTCATGAACGGCAGGATACTGGCCAAGACGTTCCTGGCCTTTTGGAGTTTAAGCCAATCAACGGCTGATCAGGTGGCAAGATAGGAGCAAGACAGAATGTTCAACACCAAGGCGTTTTCCGCGGCCAGCGCGACATCGCGATTGGCCTCGACCACGATCCCGCGACGCGATCCGACCAACCGCGACGTGCAGATCGAGATTCTGTTCTGCGGCATCTGCCACTCCGACCTCCACCAAGTGCGGAACGAGTGGAGCAGCGTCATGCCGACGGTTAACCCGATTGTCCCCTGCCACGAGATCGTCGGGCGAGTCGCCAAGGTCGGCTCGGCGGTTGCGAAGCACAAGCCTGGCGACCTCTTCGCCGTCGGTTGCCTAGTTGACTCGGACCATACGTGTCCACAATGCAAGGCCGGACTCAAGCAGCTCTGCCCGAATCAGACGCTCACGTTCAACTCGCCGGATAAGCATGGAACCGCGCCGGTCACCTATGGCGGTTACTCGGGCAGTATCGCCGTGGATGAGCACTTTGTCCTAAGTGTGCCCTCCGATCTGAATCCTGCCGGAGCCGCACCGCTCCTCTGCGCCGCGATCACAACCTACTCGCCGATGCGCCGTTGGGGCGTCGGTGACGGTAAGAAGGTGGGTATCGTCGGCCTCGGCGGCCTGGGCCATATGGGCGTGAAGCTGGCCCGTGCGTTCGGCGCGCACGTGGTCGTCTTCACGACATCCCCCGGCAAGACGGAAGACGCGCTTCGCCTTGGAGCCAACGAGGTTGTTGTTTCCCGCAACGCCGATGAGATGAGCAAGCATAGCGGGAGCTTCGACTTCATCCTCGACACAGTATCAGCTCATCACGAGATCGCCCCCTACCTGAACCTGCTTGGTGTCGACGCCACAATCACGATCGTCGGTGCACAGGAAGAGCCGCTGGCCGTTTCCCCCTTCAGCCTCCTCATGGGTCGCCGCAACGTCGCCGGCTCGATCATCGGCGGCATCCTCGAGACACAGGAGATGCTCGGCTTCTGCGGGAAGCACAACATCACCGCTGACGTCGAGGTCAACCCGATGCAGAAAGTAAACGAGGCCTACGAGCGACTGCTCAAATCGGATGTGAAGTACCGTTTCTGCATCGACATGGCCTCACTAGAATCTGAGTAGCCACCCGGCACTCGAAGGAGTAAACCAATGCAAACACGCAAACTCGGAAACAGCAACCTGGAAGTCTCCGCTCTCGGCTTGGGCTGCATGGGCTTGAGCTACGGCTACGGACCCGCAACCGACAAGGAAGAGGCGGTCGCCCTCATGCGCGCGGCCGTCGATCGCGGCGTCACCTTCTTTGATACGGCCGAGGCCTACGGTCCGGGTGCCAATGAGGAACTCCTGGGCGACGCTCTCTCCGACGTACGCGAACGAGTTGTCATCGCGACGAAGTTTGGGTTCAAGAATGGAAAACCCGCGGACGGCCTCGACAGTCGCCCCGCGCGCATCCGAGAGGTCGCAGAGGCGTCGCTCAAACGATTGAGGACCAGCTACGTCGACCTGTTCTACCAACATCGGGTCGATCCCGACGTGCCGATCGAAGATGTTGCAGGGATGGTCAAGGACTTGATTGCCGAGGGGAAGGCCCGGCACTTTGGAATGTCGGAAGCTGGCGCCGCGACGATTCGTCGGGCTCACGCCGTCCAGCCGGTCACTGCCGTGCAAAGCGAATACTCGCTTTGGTGGCGGGAGCCTGAGACGGAGGTGCTTCCGACGCTCGAAGAACTCTGCATCGGGTTCGTTCCGTTCAGCCCTTTGGGGAAAGGATTCCTCACGGGCGCGATCAATGAGAATACGAAGTTCGATGACTCCGACTTCCGCAATATCGTTCCTCGCTTCTCGGAGGACAACCGAAAAGCGAACCAAGCTGTGGTCAACCTCCTCAAGCGAATCGCGGATGAGAAGGACGCGACGCCAGCCCAGATCGCGCTGGCGTGGCTCCTCGCGCAGAAGCCGTGGATCGTTCCTATCCCCGGCACCACGAAGCTGCATCGATTGGACGAGAACCTCGGGGCTGCGGCCATCGATCTCACGCCTGACGAAGTCGTCAGGATCAACAACGCCGCGTCAACGATCACGGTGCAGGGTGACCGGTATCCAGAGAGGCTGCAACAAATGACCGGTCGCTAGGCGTGTCGTTCGCGCAACCTCGCCAGGGCCGGATAGTCGCCTTGTACTCATTCGCGACTCAAGGGAGTCACCACCGAAGGCGACGGACTCATAAGCCTACTGACTCCTCCGCGAGTATCTCGATTCTCCCCTTCTCAGGGCGAGAGCGCCATGCCCACTGGTATCGAACTCCTCGCCATGAGAGGGTCTCGACCTTCGATTCCGGCCAGGAAACGCGACTTCCGCAGAAATGGGGAATCGACTCACGGAACGGTGAGCTCCTTTCGCACGAGAGGGTGGAGCGGCTGGAGCGCATGGTCCGTGGGTAAGAGAATGCTCGATGTCGGCCTGGCGTCGGCGTGCCGACACCGCAAGATTCGGGTGGTTGCGGTGTCCCGATCACCTATAATTGCACGCATGGTCAGCAAGACCAAATCAAGGCGGCGTCCGAACGATTACGAACGCATTCGCGCTGCATTAGAATACTTGAATCGGAATCGGCGCCACCCCGTGCCGTTGGCAGAGCTGGCCGATACCCTCGGACTCAGCCAGTTCCATTTTCAACGGATGTTCACACGCTGGGCCGGCATCAGTCCCAAACGCTTCGCCCGCTATCTTCAACTGAACGACGCTCGCTTCCTCTTGCGCGACGCCCGTTCGATCCTCGAGGCGACCTACGATCTGGGCCTCTCCAGCCCCGGCCGGCTCCATGATCTGTTCGTGTCGATCGATGCGGTCACGCCGGGCGAGTTCAAGTCGGGAGGGAGGGGCCTGGCGATCCGAATCGGCGAGCACACCAGCCCGTTCGGCCGATGCCTGATCGGAGTGAGTCAACGCGGTGTCTGCTGGCTGTCGTTCACCGGCACCGAACACGACAATCTGGCACAGCTTCGTATGACCTGGCCGGCGGCAACGCTTCGTCACGACTCCGAAGCAACCGGCCGGATCGCTGCCCGCGTATTCGCGCAAGGCATGCGTCGGGTATCCCAGCCCCTGCGGCTGTTCGTTGGCGGCACGAACTTCCAGCTCAAGGTCTGGGAAGCCCTGATCCGCATTCCGCAGGCACAAGTGACGACCTACGCGGATCTCGCCGAGCGGATCGGGCGCCCGAACGCTGCCCGGGCGGTGGGCAACGCGGTGGCGGCCAACCCGATCTCTTATCTGATCCCCTGCCACCGCGTCATTCGCAGCATGGGCGTCGCGGGAGAATACCGCTGGGGTCCGCAGCGCAAGCAGGCCATGATCGCCTGGGACGCTCTCCGCGCCGGTAACATACCGAGCGAGCCAGTCCGGGAGACGATGCTATGAGTGCCGCCGCTGCCGCTCCGGCCCACTGTGCCCGCGTCGCTACTTCGTCGGCCTCGGCGCCTACCCAGCTCCGGCCTGGAAGAACAGGATGTGTTGGATGTCCAAAGCATCTTGCAGGAGATTCCAATGACCAAGCTGTTCGCTCCTGGATGCGCGTTGATGATCTACAAGCCGCACCTGGTGGCGAAACTGCATGACATTCTCCGTGGGTATTTCGGGCACACGGACATGTTGCTCACTTGCTGTCGG
>CAYOQG010000022.1:0-32797 GCA_964405925.1 uncultured Phycisphaeraceae bacterium
GTCCATGTGCCTGTTCCCATGGATCGAAACGGCAATTAATAACTAGAATTCGTATCACACCCGGTGCTCAGGGTCTTCTCGCGCACACGCAGCGGCGATGATCCTGGACTTCGTCGGCCAGATCCAATTATCGTCAAGACTGATTCTTGTGGGGTATGGAAGGCTACGCCAGATGGCCTGCACGACGTGGCCCTTGGATTTCCTTTTGGCGCGGCGGCCAAGCGCCCAGACGTATCCCCAGATCCGTAGATCTTCGTCCAACCGCTTCCGATAGACTGTGGGGCGCGCCCCACACATATCCTACAGATAACGGAGATCGGTCACGCTGTGATTGCCGGGTCGATGACCCGCGCTACGCGGACTTCGCCAACATTTATGCGAACTCGGCGGGTGCCAGGCCGTCGGCAACGTCTTGGAGCTTGGCCAGATCGAGAATGCGAATTCGCTGATCGTGGGTCTCGATAAGGCTGCACTCCATCAGTCGATGCAGCGTTCGTGACAATGTCTCACTGGTCAAATTGAGATGGCTGGCGAGATCTTTCTTCCGCATCGGTAACGTAAACTCACCGGTGCCCCCAGTGACATCGGATTCGATCAGGTGTCGGGCCACGCGGGCCGTGGCGTCTCGAAGCACCAAGTCTTCCAGCAATCCCACGAGGTTCCGAATCCACCTTGACATCCCCGTCATCATCTCGACGCAGAATCCGTGGTCTTCGTTGACAATCCGCCGGAACCCGGACTCCGGGATCAACGCGCACACGGTATCCTCGCTTGCGTCGGCGTAGGCTGGACAGTTGAACCGCCCGATGGCCGCCACTTCGGCAAAGGTCGTTCCGGGATAGGCGAAGTGGAGGACGTGTTCCTTGCCGCTCGGGGCGATCTTGAAGACGCGGACCGATCCCTCGCCAACCACGTAGATCCCCGGACATTCGTCCCCGTCGCGGAAGATGATCTGTCCACGCTTGAAACGAACGATGCGGGCGATGCCCGTAATCTTGGCCAAAGATGCGTCGCTGAGCCCGCAAAACAGGCCGCATCCCCGGATAATCTCTGCCGCCCCGTGACCCATCCTGCTCTCGAAAAAAACCGGAAAAAACCGCCCCGCTTGACCCAGGTCAAGGCGTCAAACGCCCACATATTCGATCATCCAGTATGTCCAAGGTGCTCTTGGTGAGCAACCACGGGCGGTAGGAAATGGAGTCAGACGAGCATGTTCCGCGAAATCGTGTCAATCGACGAACACCTCTGCAACGGCTGTGGGAAATGCGTCCCCGCCTGTGCCGAAGGAGCCCTGAAGATTATCGACGGGAAAGCCAGGATCACGTCCGAGGTGCTCTGTGACGGGCTTGGAGCTTGCCTGGGGAGCTGTCCACAGGGGGCCATCAAGATCGATCGCCGAGAAGCTGCACCATTTGACCTGGCGGCAGTCCAGCAGCACCAGGCGAGGTCAAACGGACCTAGCAAGCACCCCGGGCGCAACACAGGTGGGCCGAGAGGGTCATCTGCACCCACCGTTTCGGCAGAGGGCAGCCAACACCGTTGTCCATCGACGCGATTCGCGCAGTTTGCACCAAAGCCGATCTCGCCAAGCGCTCGGCCCGACCCAGATGGCAAACCGTCAACTGATCTAGGGACCTCCGAGCTGACGCATTGGCCGATCCAGCTCCGGCTGCTCTCGCCCGCTGCACCGGTTTTGCGAGGTGCTCGGCTGCTCGTCGCGGCCGATTGCGTGCCGGTGGCCTTTGCTGGGTTCCACAGTCAACTGCTTCGTGACCACGCCGTGGTGATCGCTTGCCCGAAGCTCGATGACCCCCGTGGCTACGTCGAGAAGCTTGCGGAGATGATCCGCCACAGCGACCTGATGGAGATCACCGTCGTACACATGGAGGTCCCCTGCTGCACCGGTATTCTGCAGATGGTGCTTCAGGCACGTCAACTCGCTGGCAGTGACGTTGTCGTCAATGACATTGTCATTGGCGTTCAGGGCGAGATCGTGGCACGCCGGCAGCATTCAACGGAAATGACCATTCATGCGAACCTTGAGCCTGCTTTCTTCCCAACCATAGGAGCTTGAGAGATGTTTTGCAATCAATGTGAACAGACCGCACACGGTACAGCCTGCGTGGATATTGGCGTCTGCGGAAAGGACCCGGACATGCAGTCGCTTCAAGAGATCCTCCTGTACGGCCTCAAAGGTATGGCAGCCTATGCCCACCACGCACGCCGCCTCGGGATGGTCGATGAAAACGTCGATGCATTCGTCGAAGAAGCCCTGTTCGCGACAGTGACCAATGTCAACTTCGACATGGAAAGCCTGTTCGAGCTGGTGCTGGAGTGCGGCCGAAAGAACCTCCGAGTGATGCAGATGCTCGACGAGGCGCATGTGAAGCGCTATGGCACACCGTCGCCGACGACCGTCTACGAAGGAACGAAGGCTGGCCCAGGTATCCTGGTGACCGGACACGACATGCTCGATCTGGAGGATCTGCTCAAGCAGACCGTGGGAACCGGCATCAACGTCTATACCCATGGCGAAATGCTGCCGGCGCACATGTACCCTAAGCTCCGCCAGTATCGGCATCTCGTGGGACACTTCGGTGACGCTTGGCAGAGACAGAAGGTCGAGTTCGCCCAGTTCACCGGACCGATCGTGGCGACGACCAACTGCGTCTTGATCCCGCGAGACGACTATAAAGATCGCCTTTTCACGACCCGCGTGACTGCCGTGCCGGGTGGGAAACGCCTGAAGGTAAACGACTTCACCGAGGTCATTGAATGTGCGAAGCGATGTAAGCCATTGACGGACAACCCGGTCAGAGAATCCACGATCGGGTTCCACCATTCGGTGATTCTCGGTTTGGCGGACAAAGTCGTCGAAGCCGTGAAGGCGGGTAAGTTGAGCCACTTCTTCGTCATCGGAGGCTGCGACGGGGCTGAGGCGGGACGGAACTACTTCTCCGAGTTTGCCAACAATACACCACCCGATTCGCTCATTTTGACGCTTGGCTGCGGTAAGTTCCGTATACGCAACCATGACTTTGGGACGGTCGACCTCGACGGTGTCGGTCCGATCCCACGGCTATTGGATATGGGACAGTGCAATAACGCCTATGGTGCGATCCAGGTTGCGGTCGCCTTGTCACAGGCGTTCAACTGTGGCGTCAATGACCTGCCACTTACGATCGTGCTTTCGTGGTTTGAGCAGAAAGCCGTGGCTGTGCTCGTGACGCTGCTTGCTTTGGATGTCAAGGGTATTCGGGTTGGCCCGGCCGCCCCGGCATTTATCTCACCGAACGTCTTTAAGATTCTTCAGGACAAGTATGACCTGAAACTGACCGACCGCGATCCGCTCGCCGACCTGAAAGCCTCGATCGCGGCCCCTGCGACAGCCTAAGCCAAACGATAAGAAATCAACGAAAATGCCTCGGGAGGGAGGATCGCTCGCCATGTCGGACACCCCGGCATGGCGAGCTGCTTTTACTGCGTGGGTGAATCCAACTCACGCACGCCAAACACCATTCGAGCGCAATGCCGCAGCTTGGAACATTGCACCCGTAGACGAACGGCTGGACGCCCCCAGGCACACCTCATCGGGCCCCACCGCGCCAGTTCTGCACGGCTCGCACGGCTCGACAGTGCCCACAAGATAGGTCCCATGTGTTTTCTTGTCAGGACAGAGCTTAGCGAAGGTTAGTAACTAAGGAGCGTTGGTACCTTTGTTGGGAGGCAGGCGCCGGATCCGACGGCTTTTCACCCAACGCTGATCAAGAGCAGCGGCACACCGGGCACCTCCAAGGCGCGGGCGTGAGCCTTGCGCGAGGAACCGCGTGGGCTCCGTCCTTCGGCCGGACAGGTTTCGCCCGCAGCTCTGCCTTGCCCGTCGGGAGGATGTGATGCAGAAGAGCACCTTTATTGTCATTGTCGTGACCTGGTTCTTCGTCTCTACGGGTGCCTATGCGGGTACCGAGGTCGTCGATTTTGAATCTGATCGCTGGGTGATGAAGGACGCCGAGGTCGTGACCCACCTCGGTCGAAAGGCGTTGTGCGGAATAGCTTATCTAAAGGACGTCGAGTTTCAAGACGGTATCATCGAGGTGGACGTTGCTGTCGACGGGTCGCGATCCTATCCCGGCATCATTTTTCGGCTGCAATCGGAGGAAAACTACGAGCGGTTGTACATAAGGCCTCATACCGACGATGATTACCCGGACAAGCTGCAGTACACACCCGTGTTCAACCGCGTCGCCTGCTGGCAGCTTTACAACGGGGAGGGGTTCACAGCCCCCGCCGTCGTTGCAACCAACCAGTGGGTGCCCATCAAGCTGGAAGTCTCTGGTAAGCAGGCCCGCGTATACATCGGCGCTACAGAAGCCCCGGCACTCGTCGTTCATGATCTCAAGCACGGGATCAGCTCCGGCACGATCGGTTTGCTCGGCCCGAAGGGGATAGTCGCCTGCTTCTCGAACTTCCGATATACAACCGATGCCGATCTTTCCTTTCCCCCACCGCCGGAGACTCACACTCCGTCCGGTATGCTAACCGACTGGGAAGTCTCCCGGTCCTTCCCTGCCAACGTGCTTGCCGCTGAAGAATACCCGAGCTTCCCTGTCATCTTCAGGGCGGAATGGCAGAAAGTGGCGCCAGAGCCATCGGGCCTGGTGAACGTCTCACGCTATGCCGCGCGAGGCGCTGACGGACCAGATCGGGTACTGGCACGAACGCGGGTGAGCTCCAAACGGGACCGCGAGGTCAAGCTCTCCTTCGGATACAGTGACGACGTGACCATCTTCCTCAACGGCCAGCGAGTCTATTCGGGACGCAACGGGTACCGTCAGCGTCACTCACGGTCTCAAGGCATCGTCGGCCTTCATGACGCCGTGTATCTGAACCTCAAAAAAGGCTTGAACGAAATCCTGCTTGTTCTCACCGAAACCTTTGGTGGTTGGGGTTTTCTATGTCAGACCGAGCGCAATCTCCAACCTCCACAAATTGATCACAGCCGTATGACGAAAGTCTGGGAAACAGACGACGTGTTCAGAATTCCGGAGTCCGTGCTCTACGACAAGAAAAGAGACGTGCTCTACGTCAGTAGTTATGACAGATACGGAAATCCGAATCCCAACACCGGGTTCATATCAAAAGTGCGTCTTGATGGACAGATCGACGAACTCGAATGGGTAACTGGACTGGACGGTCCTTTGGGTTTGGCGTTAAAGGATGATAGTCTATATGTCGTCGAGGGCCCCCAGTGCAATCTTGTCGAGATTGACGTGAATACGACGGAAATCTTGAGCCGATACCGTGTACCCGGAGCAAGTTTTCTGAATGATATTATCATGGACGAGAACGGCCAGATCTATATCTCTGACACCACCCAAGCGCCGTGGAGTGCGGACATCTATCGATGCAAGGATGGGACCTGTGATGTATGGAGCAAGGGAAGCGATCTGCACAGATCAAATGGGCTTTACATCCACGACGGCAAGCTGGTCGTAGGGAACTCCGGCGACGCCCAGCTAAAGACGGTCGATCTTGATACCGGGTGCATCCAGTCAATAGCATGTTTAGGTGCTGGCATCATTGACGGTATCCGCGTCGATCGCGACGGCAACTACCTTGTGTCCCATTGGGAAGCTAAGACGTATCTCATATCGCCCTCTGGAACGGTGGTCGAGGTTCTGGATTTGCTGCGTGAGGGGCTGAACATCGCGGACTTTGAGTTCATCCAAGAGCGCAGCCTCCTTGTGATCCCGACTTTTCTCGGCAATAAGGTCGTGGCCTATCGACTGGAGCAGGAGTGAGATAAGTCCCAGTCGTGTGTTTCACAGGTTTCGCGACTATCTGACCCGCGTGCTTTGGCCTGCGCGTACATCCATGCGAGCTTCGGACAACGTCGGGTCCTATTCTTGCCCGTGGGGCAGGTCTGGATCGCAGTCGCATCATTTATGAAACGTGGTACCAGGCAAGTTCCGCTGATGGAGGCTTCGCCGAATACCGGCCGAACTCGCAGTCTTCAGCATTCGACCGAACATAGACGCCTCTTGGGCGGGACGTTCCGCTTCGGGGCTTAAACGAGCTAGAATCGTGTCCGGCGTGCCCTTAGCCCATGACCGCAGGGTACCTGCGTTGACCATCAGTGAGGCAAATCCGCCTGCCCTCCTTGTTACCTTCACGATCCGTGGTTGCCGCCGACGGCAGGCTTCTAAATGGCCAGTGAACCAGGCCCCCGTGGGGAATCATCGCAAAGCTGACTGCTTTTGGCGGAGCCTCCAGATTGCGGTTGTGCTTGAGCCGCCGACCGACGCATAATGCCCCCTTCTTAGCGTTTCCGGGTGAGATGAAAATGCTTACGGACAACGATTTGCTGCAAGCCTCGGGGCGGGGCGACCGAGACGCGTTCACGCTTCTCGTACAGCGGCATCACCGGGCAGTCCTGAACTACATCCACAGGTTCTTGGCGACAGCGGATCGGGCCACCGTAGAGGATCTTGCCCAGCAGGTGTTCCTCAGCGCCTGGAGATATGCGCCGTCATTCCAGCCCCGGGCGAGCGTGTTGACCTGGCTATTTCGAATCGCAACGAACGCCTGCCTCAATTATCGGCGGTACGAGCAGACCCGGTCGGCGATCGCGGCAACGACCCAGCTCCGAGAGGGTGAGCAGGACTCTGGAGACGAACGAACCGTGATGTGGGCGGACGGAAGTGAGCGGGCGGATCGGGTTCGGACGGCGGTCGTCGGCTTGCCGCCGAATCAGCGAGTGGCGATCGTACTCCGCTACTTCCACGAATTCTCTTACGCGGAGATCGCAGACATTATGGCAACGTCAACCTCTGCGGTCGACTCGCTGCTGCACCGGGCTCGGCGCGTGTTGTACGACAAGCTGGGTCCCCAAGAAAAATGAAGGTTTACCGCAGATTTCCTCGTTCCGAAGTGCTCAATGAAATGGGAGAGGCCCATGAAACGATGCGAGAAGGCACAAAGATGGATTTCCCAGCGGCTTGACGGCGTTCTGGATGAGCGGCTCGAGGTACCGTTGGCGGAGCACCTGGCGGAATGCGAGGAATGTCGAGCGTACGCCGAGGCGCTTCCTGCGCTTGACCTCGATCTGCTGGAGGCTCCCACACCCACGTCCGATTTCGTGGCTCGCGTCGCAGAGCAACTGGAGGAGATGCGTACTCAGCGCTGGTCGGTGCTGAGACGGCCTGCAGTCTTCAGGCCAATCGCAGCCGGGCTCGGGATTGCAGCGGCGTTGGGTGGCTTTGCCGTCGGCTCGCTTCTCGAGTCTGCAGACGGAAATGGAGTGTTCTCACGCGACGGCGTGGTTGAACTGGCAGCCGGCGACGCACTCGATCCGCTGGCGGAGGACTCCGTTGAGTCGGTTCTCATCACCATGTTTGAAGGTTCGGAGGAGTAAGCCATGCGTCGGCCAATTATGAACGGAAAAGGTAAGACGCTGCTTCTGATTATCTCGCTCGCGTTTAACGTGGGCGCTTGCTTGGCCGTGGCTGTAAAGGGCTACGGAGAGCCACAGGCAACCCCACAACGAGACCCCACCCACTCGCACGGGGTGCCCCTGTCCGAGAAACTCGGTTTGTCGCCGGAGCAGGCGAAGCTTCTGGCAGCATCCAGGGAGGAGCTGTTTGCCGAGCTGCGCCCTCTGAAGCAACGCGTGCACGAAGAAGCCAGTGTGTTGGCTGAGCTAATCACGGCCGCCGAGCTCGACATGGAAGCGGTCTCCGTTCAGGCTGACAGGGTAGCCGCCGTTCGCAACGAGATTCACCAGCGGATGGTTCAGCACCTTCTAAGCGTTCGAGAGGTGCTCGAGCGCGATCAACTTGAACGTTTCAAGGAATTCGCAAGTAAGATTCTCTCGCGGTCCGGACGCGGGCGGCCACACAAAGGCAAGTCTTTCGACCGCGAGCCGTGGGACCGAAGGCCATGACTCGGCGCGGAGCATGGGGTAACAGTCTGGTAGAGCATACGAGGTGCGCTGGAGAACGTAAGTACATGTATAGGAGTTGGATGCTTATTCTGAGCATAGTGTACGCCGTGCCGCTTATCGGCTGCCGCTCACCTGGCGACTATCGGCGCGAAGCCGATCGCGTCGCGTACGATACGATTGCCAAGAAACAGGCTGAGGCACTCGGGCGCACCGAGCCCTTCACGATCGAGACACCGGCGGGCACGCTCCGGCGACGATTGCTGTTGGACCAGCACTTGCCCCATGCTGCGAGTGCGTCGCTCGGCTTGCACGATCTCGACCCCATCAAACAGTGGCCTGACGACGACTATCTCGAAAAGCGAGATACCGACGACGGACCTTCGGACGTCTATCAAGCCGACCAGTGCCTGCGTCTAACACTTGTCGATGCCCTGCAGATCGCCGCCCATGAGAGCCGCGAATACCAAGACAGGAAAGAGGCTGTCTTTGAGGCAGCGCTGCAACTTGACCTTCAGCGTGATGCCTTCCGCCGGACATGGTCGGGTGTTCTCGAGGGTCTGTTCGAGTCGGATCTTGAACGGGAGGTCGTTATCGATAGCGAGGGGAACACAGATGCTCAGACCGTGTCGGGCCTCGAGTACGGTGACTCGCTCGGGCTCTCGCAGCGTTTCAAGAATGGACTGACCTTCACCGGCTTGATCGGCGTCGACCTGGTCACCTTGTTGACCCAGAATCGGTTGTTCTCGCGCGGCGTCTGGGCGGATGCCAGTATCTCGTTGCCGCTGATGCGTGGTGCCAGCGAATTTGTTGTGGCTGAACCGCTCACCCAGGCTGAGCGCGACGTCGTCTACGCGATCTACGAGTTTGAACGCTTCAAACGTGAGTTCGCGGTCCGGACGGCGGACGAGTATCTCGGCGTGCTGCGGCAGAAGGATCAGGTCCAGAACGAAGAGGAGAACTACCGCGGGTTGATCACCTCGACGCGACGGGCCCGGCGGTTGGCCGATGCCGGGCGGCTCCCTGAAATCCAGGTGGATCAGTCTTTCCAGGACGAGCTTCGGGCACGCAACCGCTGGGTGGCAGCCGTCGAATCGTACGAACGACGACTTGATGCCTTCAAGATGACACTCGGGCTGCCGACTGACGCCGCGATCGACTTGGACCGGGCAGAGCTTGAGGCACTGACAGTCAGAGCTGAGCAGATATTGCCCACGGAACAGGCCCGCAACACTGAGGGTCCTGCGGCGGCGGCCGACGACCCGATTATCCTTACCACACCGGGGCAAGGCACACCGGGCCCGTATGAGCTGAACGAGACAGAGGCCATTCTACTCGCGCTCGAAAAGCGACTGGATCTTCGCGTTGCGCTGGGGCGCGTCCATGACGCACAGCGTGGCGTGGCGATTGCCGCCGATCAGTTGCGGGCAGACATCACGCTCTTGGGGAGCGGATCGGCGGGAGAGCGTCGCAGCCTCTCATCGGTCGGTCTCGACGACGCCCGCCTGAAACCGGAGGAGGGACTCTATTCGGCATTGCTCACCGTGGACCTTCCGTTCGAGCGCACGAAAGAGCGCAACGCATACCGTGCAAGCCTTATCAGGCTCGAACAGGCCGTGCGCGACTTGCAGGAACTCGAAGACGAGATCAAACTCGCCGCCCGGAACCGTCTCAGCGAATTGCTTGAGGCCCGTGAGGCGACCCAGATCCAGGCGATGGCTGTTTCCGTCGCTAAGCGCCGCGTGGCCAGCACGAACCTTTTTTTGGAGGCCGGGCGGGCGGAGATCCGCGATGTGCTCGAGGCCCAAGACGCGCTGGTCACCGCGCAAAACGCGTTGACGGCAGCGCTTGTAAACTACCGTATCGGCGAGCTCGCCTTTCAGCGCGATCTCGGGGTCCTCACTGTCAACGAGCGTGGATTATGGCGGGAGTACGCTCCCTAGAATCGGACGAATTGAAATGATTGCAGAAAGAGGCAGCAGAAGAATGGCGCGGGGAAGGCTTTCACTGGCAGCGACCGTCGTCATTGTGGTGGGTGTGCTCGGCGCGTTCGCGTTTGCACTGACACGATCAGCCGGTTTAGGGAGTGCGCGAGAGTCGCAGCCGACATTTCGCGTGCGGAAGGGGCCGCTGACGATCAGCGTCGTCGAATCTGGAACAATCAAGTCGCTCGAGCAGGTGAGTCTCAAGAACGAGGTTGAAGGTCAGACCACGCTCATCTACTTGGTCCCGGAGGGAACACGCGTCCAAAAAGGGGACCTCCTCGTCGAGTTGGACGGGAGCAAGCTTGAAGATGAGCTACTCCAGCAACAAATATCCGTGGACAACGCCGAGGCGGCTTTCATCCGCGCCCGTGAAAACCTCGCCGTAGCCAAGAACCAGGCGGAGAGCAATATCTCCAAGGCGGAGCTCGACTACCAATTCGCCCAGGAGGATGTCAAACAGCACGTGGAGGGCGTACATCCCCAGGAGGTCAAAGAGGCGGAGTCCAGTATCACATTAGCCCGCGAGGAGCTCGAGCGTGCGGCTGAGAAGCTCAAGTGGTCCGAGCGCCTCTACGAGGAAAAGTATATCTCGCAGACTGAGCTCGAGGCCGATCGGCTCACGCACAACCGGGCGCAGCTCAATTACGAACTCGCCGTCGCCTCGCTGAGCCTGCTTCAGGACTACACGTCCAAGCGCAGACTGGCCGAGTTGGAGAGCGACGTGGACCAGGCCAAGATGGCGTTGGAGCGGGTCAAGCTGCAAGCCAACGCGGACATCGTCCAGGCCGAGGCCGAACTGAAGGCCAAGGAGACGGAGCTTCGTCAGCAGCGGTCCAAACTCGAGAAGGTTGAAGGACAGATAGCCAAGACGAAAATCTTCGCGCCACGCGGCGGGCTCGTGGTGTACGCCACCTCCGTCAGCGGCGGCGGACGCCACCGGAGAGACGAGCCGCTGCAGGAGGGGCAGGCGATACGGGAACGCCAGGAGCTGATCTATCTACCTTCAGCCGAATCGATGATGGCGGAGGT
The DNA here is from genome assembly GCA_964405925.1 of uncultured Phycisphaeraceae bacterium. GTDB lineage: Bacteria > Planctomycetota > Phycisphaerae > UBA1845 > UBA1845. The sequence continues at coordinate 10,954 of CAYOQG010000022.1, forward strand.
TCCGATCCACGAATCCAGCCTTGAAAAGGTACAAGTCGGTCTGCCGGTGCGCGTTTCGGTTGATGCGTTGCCGGGGCAGGTGTTTATGGGTCGTGTTGCAAAGATCGCACCGCTGCCCGATGCCCAAAGCGCGTGGCTCAACCCCGATTTGAAGGTTTACCCAACTGAGATTCATCTCGGCAACAGCAATGCGGATCTACGGACGGGCATGAACTGTCAGGCGGAGATCATCGTCGAGCAGTACACCGACGCACTGTATGTACCGGTGCAGGCCGTAACACGGATCGGCCGCGATCCGACGGTTTACCTGCGCGGACGTAACGGGTTCGAACCCCACGCGATTCAGATAGGGCTGGACAACAATTCAGTGGTTCACGTGCTGGCCGGACTCGAACCCGGGCAGGAGGTATCGCTGACACCCCCGCTTGAAGACAAGCGTGAAGGTGGGGAACCGCAGGTTGCCGTGGCGCAGACGCCACAGCCGGATGGAACACCAGCACCAAGCGCGGCGAGACAACCAGAGCCGCCCGAGAAGGAGGCGGAATCCAGTGACCGCCCGCAGTATCGCGAGGGGGAGCGCAGCGGGCCGGCATTCGGTGACATGACCCCCGAACAACGTGAGGAAGCGCGCAAACGCTTCCAAAACATGTCTCCGGAGGAAAGAGAGGCTATGATGCGGGCACGGATGGAGAGGATGTCTCCCGAAGAGCGAGAAGAGTTCATGCGCCGGCGCAGGGAGCGTCAGTCTGGTGGTGACGTCGGGCGAAGGAGAGAACAACCGTGAGGCGGAAGCCCGGTGAACATGCTAATCGGCCGCCTGCTACGCCGCCGTCCGTCGTCGCACGTTTTGAGGAGGTCACAAAAGTCTATCCGATGGGCGCCACGGAAGTCCGGGCCCTCGCCGGTATCAGTGTGTCCTTTGAAGTAGGGGCATTCTGGGCGATCATGGGGCCAAGTGGCTCCGGAAAGAGCACGATGCTCAACCTGCTGGGTTGTCTTGACCGGCCCACGTCGGGTCGTTACCTGCTCGAGGGGCAGGATGTCGCCGTTCTCGATGACGACGCACTCAGTGAGTTTCGCCTTCGCCACCTGGGATTCGTGTTTCAGAGCTTCAATTTGATTCCGCAGTTAACGGTACGTGAGAATATCGAGCTCCCGCTCTACTACTTGGACTGGGAAGCCAGGGACAGCGCCGCCCGCGCCGAGGCGACCGCCGAGCGGGTGGGGCTTGCAGATCGGCTCGAACACCGACCCGCAGAGCTCTCCGGAGGGGAGCAGCAACGCGTAGCAATCGCCCGGGCGCTCGCGGCCGACCCGGCCATACTCCTGGCCGACGAGCCGACTGGCAACCTCGATTCCGCGACCGCCGAGCAGATCATGGATCTGCTAAGCGAGCTGAACGCGCAGGGAAGAACCGTCATCATGGTCACCCATGAGCCGGAGTTGGCGGAATACGCCCGCCATCGCCTTCACATGCGGGATGGCCTGATCGATCGCATCGAAGAGGCAGCGGCATGAGACGGACCAAGCTCGTTAGAAACATCCGCCTCGGCATCAAGACACTCTTGCTGCACAAACTGCGCTCATTCCTCACGATGCTGGGCGTGCTTTTCGGCGTGGGTAGCGTCGTGGCGATGCTCGCGGTGGGCGAAGGTGCCAGCAAAGAAGCGCTCGAGCAGATTCGCAAACTTGGCAGCACCAACATCATCGTTACCTCGATCAAGCCGGCGGAGGACGAGTCCGGCAGCACGCGTTCACCGTTCAGCGTGGTCATGTACGGCCTGCTCTATGACGATGAGCGACGGGCGCGAGAGACATTCGATGCGATTGAGCGAACGGTCCCGGTCAAGATCGTGCGAAAGGAGGGGCGTCTCGGGGAGCGGACCCTCGATCTCCGCGTCATGGGCACCACGCCCGATTGGTTCGACCTGGTGCAGCGCAGGCTGATTGCCGGGCGGACACTCACGGTGCGCGATGGGCACCGACGGGCCGGCGCGGTTGTGCTAACCGAATACGGCGCCCGCCGGTTACTTGCGACCGAGCGCACGATCGGGCAGAGCCTGCGTATTGGCGGCACGTACTACGAGGTTGTCGGCATCGTCCAGAGTGAATCCGGAATGAGCGGGTCAATTCAGACCCCGGACCAGGAAATCGACGCGTACATACCCATCGAGGTTGCCCGCGAACGTTCCGGCGATTTTGTCACCCAAATTAGCGCCGGTTCGCTGCTCCGCGAGTCGGTCGAATTGCACCAGCTGATCGTTCAAGTCGACACCATCGAAGACGTGGAACCTGTTTCAGCCGGGCTGGAGCGAATGCTGATGAATTACCATCCCAAGGGCGATTACCGCGTCAGTGTTCCACTGGCTCTGCTTCGGCAGGCGGAAGCCACCAAACGCACGTTCAATATTGTGCTCGGCTCGATTGCGGGAATAAGTCTGCTCGTTGGTGGTATCGGCATTATGAACATCATGCTCGCGTCGGTCACCGAACGCACCCGCGAGATCGGCATTCGCCGCGCTATCGGTGCCAAGCGTCGCCAGATCATCGGCCAGTTCTTGATCGAGACCGTTGTGCTCTCGACGGCGGGCGGCCTCATCGGCGTGACCATCGGGCTGCTCATCCCGTGGTTGATCACACACCTGGCTGGCATGCCAACGGTCGTCACGGGGTATAGCCTCGTGCTCGCACTAGGCGTCAGCATGTCAGTGGGTATCGTGTTTGGGATCTATCCGGCGCGGCACGCAGCCAACCTCGACCCCATCGAGGCGTTGCGTCACGAATGAATGGGGAATGCAGAATGGCGAATTGCGAATGGTGAAAAAAAAGAGGTTAACCGTGCAATCTCCCTTCGCCTTTCGCATCCCGCTTTCGGCATTCGCTTTCCGTCTGACCATAATACAGCAAGATGAGGATGAAAAAATGATGAACACAAGAACGCTACGATTGGCTGACGGCAAGGCCGCGGCTGCGGTCGTGAGCCTCCTGCTGGTCCTGATCGTGTGGGTACCCCCAGCGCTCGCCAAACCGCTACCCGTCGACACGCGCATTCTGACGGGAAAGCTGGACAATGGCGTGACTTGGATGTACCGTGAGCACGCCAACCCGCCGGGAAAAATGGCGCTGATGATCCATGTCGATGCCGGATCGCTGAATGAAACCGATCAGCAGCGCGGGTTGGCCCACTTTATGGAACACATGGTCTTCAACGGAACCGAGCACTTCCCGCCAGGCAAACTGATTCCATTCTTCGAGAGCATCGGGATGGAGTTTGGCGCAGATCTCAACGCGTTCACCAGTTTCGACCAGACCGCGTACATGCTCTTTCTACCGGATACGGACCTCGATCGCATGGATAAGGGGCTGATGGTGTTGAGCGACTACGCATTCGGAGCCTTGCTGCTGGATGAGGAGATCGACAAGGAGCGCGGGGTCATCCTTGCTGAGGCTCGAACCGGCAAGAGCGCCGAGCAACGCATGCGCGACAAGCTCTGGCCCCAGCTCTACGAAGGCTCGCGCTTTGCCGAGCGACTGCCAATCGGCAAGGAGGAGATCATCGCCAACGCACCCCGTAGTGAGTTCGTCGATTTCTATCGCACCTGGTATCGGCCGGAGAATCTTACGGTGCTATTGGTTGGCGATGCTAAGCCGGACGGGATCATCCCTCTCGTGGAGAAATGGTTCAGCCGGTACAGACCCCAGGTCCCAGTACGTAAGCCCATGGGCCCGCAGTTCAACCCCTTCACCAAACAGCGAGCGATGGTGGTCACCGATCCGGAGATGTCGCGCTGCGACGTGCAAATGATAGACATTCGCCCCGGGCGACCCGCGACGACCACGGTCGAGCAGTGGCGGGTCGAGCTCGTCGAGGAGATCGCCACATGGATCCTCGGTCGACGCTATCGCGAGCGCGTCGACAAGGGTGAGGCGAGTTACCGAACCGCCCGAGCGAGCATCGGAGACTTCTACCGGGACGCGGTTCTCGCCAGCGCTGACGCCACCGGCGAGCCTACGGATTGGGCCAAAATGATCGAGGAGCTCGTTGTCGAGGTCAATCGGGTTGGCGAGCACGGTTTCACCAAGCGTGAGCTGGAGTTAGCCAAGAAGGAGATTCTGGCCGACGCGGAGCGAGCGGTTCGTACGGAGCCGACGCGCGACGCCCGCCGCGTTCTGTTCGGAATGCTGTCCGCGGTAAACAACGAAGAGCCGGTCCTTTCCGCCCAGCAGCAGCTCGATCTCTATCAGGAGCTGCTGCCGACGATCGGGCTCGCTGAGGTAAACAAGACCTTTAAAGAACATTTTGGACCGGCTACGTTCGCTTATGCGATTCAGATGCCGGAGAAGGACGGCGTCGAGGTCCCGCCGACGGAGAAAGTGCTCGCCGTTGCCCGAGCGGCCTGGGATCGCGAGGTGGCTCCACGACAGGAAGCGGATACCCCGACAGAGCTCCTTACCGCTCTACCTGCTCCGGGCAAGACAGTCGAGCGCAGCCTCGATCGGGAACTGGGGATCACGAGCGCCTGGCTGTCGAACGGCGTCCGAGTCCATCATCGATTCATGGATTACAAGAAGGACACGGTCATGGTCAGCATCGCCCTCGCCGGCGGTCGGATCGAAGAAACTGAGCCTAATGCGGGCATCACGACCGTTGCGGCCCTGGCTGTCAACGAGCCGGCCACGAGTCGGCTCAGCTCCACCAACATCCGAGACATTATGACCGGGAAGAACATCCAGGTCGGTACTGGCGACCGAGGCCGCGGTGGACGTCGCGGCAGGGGCGGTCGAGGGATGAGCCAGAATGGCGATGCCCTAACGATTACCGTCCAGGGATCACCGAACGATCTCGAGACCGGGCTCCAATTGGCCTACGCCCTGCTCACCGATGGCAAGATCGAGGAGTCTGCGTTCAAGAACTGGAAGCTGCAGACCCTACAGATGATCGAGCGCATGCAGACCATGCCCCGCTTCAAAGCTATGGAGGCCGCCGCGGATCTGCTCTCGGGTGGTGACCCCCGGCGAGGTTTCCCGACGACAGAGAGCGTCAACCGACAGTCGCTTCCTGAAGCGCAAGCCTGGTATGACCGCCTTTGTCGCGAGGCTCCCATTGAGGTAGCCGTTGTCGGTGACATCGAGCTAGACAAGGCTATGACACTGATCGAGCGGTATATCGGCTCCCTCCCTACGCGCGATCGCTCGGCCAAGCATCTTGATAAGCTCAGGAAGCTGGCTCGACCCACGGGGCCTTTGGCTTGCCATGTCGAGGTCGATACCGTCACGCCGCAGGGGATGGCCATGGCTGGGTTCGTTGGTGCCGACGGGCGAAAGGCATACGACCGTCGAGCCCTCAGGCTCGCTTCGCAAATCCTCTCGACTCGCCTGATTCAGCGCATTCGCGAGGACCAGGGTTTGGTATACTCGATTAGAGCGAGCTATCGACCGACCTGGGTTTACGAGGACTCTGCCCAGTTCAGCGCCGGCGCGCCATGCGATCCAGCCAAGGTGAAGCTGGTGACCGAGCAAATCCACACGTTCCTTGAGGAGTTTGCGAAGGATGGCCCGACGGAGGAGGAGCTTGCCAACGCCAAGAAGCAGGTGGCCAACAACCTGGACACCGAAATGAAGGAGCCAGCCTACTGGTGGCGCATCCTACAGCATCACGATCTGCACGGCCGCAATCTGACAGAAGAGAGCCTCGAGCGGAAGGCATACGAAGGATACACCGCCGCCCAGATTCGGGCTGTGTTTCAGAAATACTGCGGGCCAACGCGACAGTTCAGCGTCACCGTTGTCCCGACTGGGGCAGACGGTCGGTAGCGTGTGGGAAGGCGTGCTGTGAACCCAACATGCCGACAACCATGGGTCCGCTGACCGCTTGCGTTTGGAAACATGGTGCCGGAGGTGGCAAATCAGTAAAATCGGCTCTTGGGTAAAGCCGATGGACCCAGTAGACAGTTGGCGCAGCGGACGGAGAAACCTGTCGCGGACGCCGCACGAATGGTGAAGGCGGAAGGCAGGATGCGGAATGCGGAATGCAGAAGACGGAAGGAGATTGCCTGATTGACCTCTTCCTTCACCATTCACAATTCAGCATTCAACACTTGTATTTCGTCATTCATGACCCCACGCCTCGATGGGGTCCAGCCCGTCCGCACAAGAAGCTGTCCAAACGCGGGAGTCTGTGAGTGCGGCGTCTGGCTCTGAAGACCTACGTTCTGGCCCCGATAGCACTGGCATTAGCCGTGCTGCTGGGTGCGTTTGTTTGGGTGACGTACCGTCATCAGCAGGCCCGTCTTGCGGCACAGACAGTGCGCGACCTGCACACCGTGCAAGATCTACTGTCGCTGCAGCTCGAGCGGGAAGCAGCCACGATGAGAGTCGCCCTGGTCGCCCTTATGCGGGACAGGCGGCTGCAGACCGCCTTCGAGACCAGAGACAGAGAGGCCCTCTTCGAGCAGATGAAACCGCTGTTCGAGCGGCTCCGGGAGGAGCATGATGTCACCCATTTCTACTTCGTTGCTCCGGATCGGGAATGCATCGTCCGCATCCACAAGCCGGACAGATTCGGCGACACACTCAATCGCTTCACCATGCGGCGGGCGGAGCAGACCGGTGTCCAAGTGTGGGGGGTCGAGCTTGGACCCCTGGGCACTTGCACGCTCCGTACGGTGATGCCATGGCGCAGGGATGACACCCTGCTCGGTTTTGTCGAGATGGGCGAGGAGATCGATCACGTCATCCAGAAAATCCACAGAGCCACCGGAATCGATCTCGTTGTGCTCGTTCGCAAGGCGTATCTGCAGCGCGACGGTTGGGAAGGCGGCATGCAGATGCTTGGCCGTGACGCCGATTGGGATCGGTTTCCCGACGTAGTCCTCATCGACAAGATACCGTCGACCGCGCCGCAAGGATTCGAGGACGCCCTGACAGAAATCCTCGATCGTCCGGGCGAAAGTCGCACACTCTTCTCGGGGGATGCCCGCCTCCGCGTTGACTCTCTCCCCTTGCACGACGTAGCGGATCGGGAGATCGGTCGGCTTGTCGCCCTCCGCGACGTTACCGCGGAATACGATGCCGCCCGCGTTCCCGTGCTGTGGACCAGCGCCGTCGCTCTGCTGGTTGGTGGTGCGCTGTTCGCCTTCTTCTACTTTCTGCTCGACGGCCTGCAACGCAAGTTACAGCGCGAGTTCTCCGACCGCCAAGAGTGTGAGCACCAGCTACGCGAGCATCGTGACCACCTCGAGGAGGTCGTCGCCGTGCGGACCAAGCACTTGCAGGAAAGCAACGAGGAACTCCAGCGGGAGATTGGCGACCGCGTCAGGGCGGAGGAGGAAGCGGCACAGTTGCGCCGCCTGCTGGCGAGCATCACAGACTCCATGCCATCGGTGCTGGTGGCGGTGGATCGTCAAGGGAACATCACCGAATGGAACCGCAAGGCGAAGGAAGCGGCAGGCCTTTCCGTAAAGCACGTCCGAGGCAAGCAGTTCATCGACGTCTTCCCGCAATTGCAGGATCAGACGGAGAGGGTGCGGAAGACGATCACGAGTGGGGAAACACAAGTGGCACTCAAGGTGCCCAGCCAGCGAGATGGGGAAATCCGCTACGCCGACATCACCGTGTATCCACTAGTTGGCCAGGGCATCGCCGGGGCTGTCATTCGCGTGGACGACGTGACCGAGCGCGTCCGGATCGAGGAGATGATGGTTCAGACTGATAAGATGTTGTCCGTCGGCGGCCTGGCGGCGGGCATGGCCCACGAGATCAACAATCCGCTGGGGGCCATCCTGCACGGTGCTCAAGTCATCCAGCAGCGTCTGGCGCCCGCGATGGCCAAGAACGCGGAGGCGGCCCGGGACTGCGGTACGAGTCTGGAGGCGATTCGCAACTATCTGGAAAAGCGAAAGATACTTGCTTTCCTCGACCATATACGGGAGTCCGGGGCGCGGGCAGCGAAGATCGTAGCCAACATGCTTCAGTTCAGCCGCAAGAGCGATGCCCAGCTTACTCCAGCAGATATGGCGGAGCTGATCGACCGTGCCGTCGGACTGGCGGCCAGCGACTACGACCTCAAGAAGAAGTACGATTTTCGGCGCATTCAGATCGTCCGTGATTTTGACCCCGAACTGCCTCCCGTGCCCGTCGTCGCCACCGAAATCGAGCAAGTGCTGCTCAATCTCCTCAAGAACGGCGCCCAGGCGATGCAGGATGCACGTGTAGGAAACCCGCGCCTTACGCTTCGAACTCGGCGAGTGAACGATTGGGCACAGATCGAAGTCGAGGATAACGGACCCGGCATGTCCGAGGAGGTTCGCAAGCGGGTGTTCGAACCCTTCTTCACCACCAAGGACACGGGGGTCGGGACGGGTTTGGGTCTCTCGGTCTCTTACATCATTGTTACCACGAACCACAAGGGGGCCATGACCGTCGACTCCGTGCCCGGAACGGGAACGACGTTCACTATCCGGCTCCCCCTGCAGAGGAGCGTCTCGTGAATCGGCCTATCAAGGTACTCATTGTTGACGACGAGGAGACGCTTCGCACGCACCTAGCTGCCTACCTCGAAGATGCCGGGTTCGCCGTGACGACCGTTGCAGACGGTGAGACCGCGCTAGAAGTGCTCGCGGGGACCCCAGTTGACGTCGGTCTTATTGACATACGACTGCCAGGGATCGACGGGGATGCGGTGATCTTAAAGGGTCATGAGATTTGCCCTGCCATGAAGTTCCTGATTCACACGGCATCCGCCAGTTACACGCCTCCCGCAGCGCTAGCCCCGTGCGGTGTCAAACAAAATCACGTCTTCGTGAAGCCGATCCTGGATCTGGAGGTGCTGGTTGATGCAATCCGTCAGCTAGCCGCGGAAAGTAGAACATGAGCTGCCAGGGACAACGAGATCGGGCGTGGGCGACGGCACTTTAACCGAGCCAAGCTGTATCCCGTCTTAGCTTGTGCCCAAACCGTTGTCTGCCCATATAGCAGGCCCCTGCAGAACGAACGGGATGGGAGCGCGTACTCGCCACGAACGCCCGGATCCAAGGTAGCCACCAGCAAATCCAACACCCTCAGGCTTTCCCAGCTTGAGAGGGTAGGTGCGAGCTGACGCTTGACTCCGGCGCGTGGCTCCATAGAATGAACGTTCGATCGGGAACGGGCAACCAGAGACGGGCCGGAGCCATGGAAAGCAGATCGGATCGATACCACTGCTATGCATTGGTGCTGATGAGTTGCGCCGCCGGTATGCCGGTCGCCGGACAAACCCCGGCTCCGCGCCCGACGGAACCTGTCACGACGTGCGTCACAGCCGAGTGTCACCAGGGCACCCTGTCGGGCAAGATTCTGCATGGCCCCGTCGCGCAGAAAAAGTGCGAGGGGTGCCACCTGCTGACCGACGCCACGGGCCATCTGTTCTCATACGTCGTTGGCCAGAGCAAGCTCTGCGCGTTCTGCCATACACAAAGCAATCGTACGGTGGTGCACGAGCCCTTCGCCAAAGGTGACTGCACAGGGTGTCATGATCCGCACGGTAGCGACCATGAGTTCATCCTTTTGGACGACCCAGCGGGGACGCTATGCTTTCGATGCCACAAGATCGAGGACTTTAAGAGTAGGAAGTACGTCCATGGTCCCGTGGCCGCCGGGGCATGTATCGTCTGCCACGAGGCCCATTCGTCCTGGACACAACACCTACTGGTCAGGCCGGAACAGGAACTCTGCCAGTTTTGTCACACCGAGACGGTGGCCCGGTTAGAGCAGGTGCGTCATGTGCATGAACCAGTTCGTGGAGGCCGGTGCCTCACCTGTCACGATCCGCACGCCTCGGACCATCCTTCGCAACTACGCGGTGGAGCCCCGGACCTGTGCTTCTCATGCCATGAACATGATCCCATTAGGCGTCTCCTTGCCACGTCCAGCAACGTTCATGGTGCGCTTGACAAGGACGAGTCATGCACGGTTTGCCATGTTGGCCACGGCGGCACACTGCCGAAGCTCCTAACCGCCCCATTGTTGACCCTCTGTCTGTCCTGCCACGATGAACCGCTCCGAGCAAAAGACGGACGCCTGCTAACCAATATGGCCAAGCTGTTGGAAGACAACCCCAATCATCACGGCCCGGTTCGGCGGGCGGATTGTTCCGCCTGTCATAACCCGCACGCATCGCCGAACTTCAGTTTGCTCGTCAAAGAGTATCCGAAATTGTTCTACGCGCCCTTCGATCTGCGCAACTACGACCTCTGCTTTGCCTGTCATGTTCAAGAGCTCGTCACTGTCGAAAAGGGGATTGGGGTAACCGGTTTCGCCGAGGGCGAGACGAATCTCCATTACACCCATGTGCACAAGGAAAAGAAGGGACGGACGTGCCGGGCATGTCATGAAGTGCACGCCTCCAAGAGACCATTCCACATACGCGAGAGTGTGCCGTTCGGCGCCGGAGGCTGGGAGATCGAGATCAACTTCACGGCACTCGACAGCGGTGGACGTTGCGTACCCGGATGTCACGAGGCGCACACCTATACTCGGTCGCCGGCCGGGACGAACCTCTTTCCCGAAGCCGGACTGCAGGAAGGGGTGGAACGATGACCACTGAGACCAATCGTGCAAACCCGACGGCAAGAAGACGAGGCAGGAAGATCTGCAGTCGACCGCTGCTCGCAGCGATTCTGTCTATCGGATCGATGCTGAACGTGGCTAGTGCGGAGTCGCTGGTACCCCAGGGCGAGCCGGCCCCGGACTTTTCGCTGGAAACGCTGGACGGCAAGTCATTTCGACTGAGCGCGTTGCGCGGCAAGATCGTGTTGCTCCTTTTTGGCGAGCTGTATAATCAGAATTCCCTGGAGGCAGCCAAGGCGGTTGCGGACATCATAGCCCAACCGTCTATGTCCGACTCAGGGGCGTCAGCCTTCATGATTGTCACGCAAAAGTCAGATCGTGCCGATTTACTCGCCGACGCCCAGAAGAAGGGCGTTACGCTTCCCATTCTGCACGATCCCGATCGCCTGGCGTTTGCGACGTTTCACGTCATGGTGCTGCCGAGTCTGATCGTGGTTGCTGATGACGGCACGGTTATGTTGGCCTGCGCGGGTTACCCCCTCGGTTTTGTGGATATGGTGACGGATACGCTTCTGTTCGCCGCAGGGAGACTTTCCCGGCAGGAGTTCGACCGTCGCCGCGAACCCGAAATCACCACTGCCCCGAAGGAACATGTTCGTGCTCGGCGCCTCGCGGCGCTCGGGGAACAGCTGGCCCGCCGCGGGGCGGCGGAGCTGGCCATCAGCAGCTTCCAGGACGCCATCAGCCTTTACGCCGACTGCGTGCCGGCGCAGGTCGGCCTGGGTACCTCGCTGTTCAATCGGGGGGACCTTGCCGGGGCTGAGGACCACTTCCGGAAGGCTTTGAGTGTCGCTCCGGATTCGGTCGAAGCTGCCCTCGGCTTGATCAGCATCCAGACGGCCCGCGGTGGAGACGAGCTCAAGGCTGCACAGGAGCGCCTGGCCGAGCTTCTTCGCAAACTTCCGAATGACGCTCGAGTGCTGTATCACGCCGCCGTCGTAGCTGAGAAATCTGGTGATATTGATACGGCACTCAACCAATACAAGCGAGCCACGGAGGTGCTGCTCTACGGCCCGCAACAGAAGCGAGAACCATGATGACGGAGGATAGGCCGAAAAGCAAGCACGATTTGCCCGCAGGCGACAGCCGTCGTCGATTCTGCAAAGCCGCACTTGGCGGCATGAGTGTGGTTGCAGTGGGAACCGTCGGGTATCCAGTCGTCGCCTTTCTCGAGTTGCCAAAATCGATGCGGCGGCAAGATGTGCTCCAAGTTGTACTCGCCGATCTCGCCGAGGGCACTGCATTCTGGGGCGAACACGTGGGGCGTCAGATCGCGGTGATCAAGGTCGGCAAAGACGTGCGAGCATTCGACGGCGCATGCCCACACCTTGGTTGTCTCGTCGCGTGGGAGAGTACGTCACGCTCATTCAAGTGCCCGTGCCACGGTGCGGTCTTCAACGACCAGGGCGAAGCCATCAGCGGACCGGTGAACGCACCGCTCGAACGTGTGGACTTTGTTGTGAAGGACGGAGTGCTCAAGATCACGTAAGGGGCCGAAGCGGCGAGTGAACGTCGAATGGCGAATAGTAAATAGCGAAGGACGAGAACGTGCAGCGGGCTTGTTTCTGAATTCGCTATTCAGCATTCGACATTCGAAATTCGACATTCCGAACGAGGAGTACGGAGCGCAGATGGGATTGCTTTCTTCCATCTACGAGGGCTTGGATCAGCGCTATCACCTGACGCGGGAGGTAGAAAAGAACTTCACCAAGAAGTGGGTCCCGCGTACGCTCGGATGGTCCGCTTGCTTTGGTGGGCTGGCGTGTCTGCTTTTTATGATACAGATCTTCACCGGCGTCTTGTTGTTGATCTACTACAAGCCGGACCCCGCCCGCGCCTGGGACTCGGTCACCTTTATCAAGAGCAATGTTCCGATGGGCTGGCTGATCCAGCGCATCCACGCCGTGGGGGCGAACGTGATGATTGCCCTCGTGATGATGCACATGGCCCGTGTGGCGTACTTCAAAATCTACCGCACCCCACGCGAATTGCATTGGATCTCCGGCGTGGTTCTGCTGAGTCTGACGGCGTTCCTGGCCTTCACGGGTTACCTGCTGCCCTGGACGAACCTCAGTTATTGGGGCGCATCCGTCGGCACGGAAATTCCGAGCGCTGTTCCGTTGGTCGGTGATCAGATCGTGACCTGGGCCCGCCGGGGACCGACGATCTCTGCAGAAACGCTGGGGTTTTTCTTCGCCATGCACATCTGGGTATTACCTTTGGTCACTGTCGCGTTCATGGGGATGCACTTTTTGATGATCCGCCGGACTGGGATCTCGAAGCCTTTATAAAACAGCGGAGCACGCCGCCATGGCCGTTGATTACCGTTACCAATATACACCGGAGCAACTCGAGCCGTTTTGGCCGAATGAGATTCTGCGCATGTGCGTCGTGGTGTTGTGTACGCTCGCGGTGATCATGGCCATCGTGATTCTGCCCGTGTTGCTGGAATTCGTGGGACTGGGTGGCTTGATCCATCAGGAGGAGCCGGCGAACCCACGCGCAACACCACCGCATATCCGGCCAGAGTGGTATTTCCTGGCTGTTTATCAATATCTCAAGCTCCCACCCTCGGCGTTTCTGGGCATATCGGGCAAGACCATAGGTGTGCTCTCACAGGTGCCTTTGATGCTTGTGTTGCTGCTCGTACCTGTCTGGGCGAGGCGCTGGTCAGGGCGGAAACCCGGGACCGTCCATTACGCAGTGGTGACCGCGGTCATCGCCGCGTTCTGTTGGCTTACCTTCTGGGCGGCCTGGCCGCCATCGATCCTGTTCACGATGTTCTTTACGGTCGGGGTGGTCATTTTCTATGCCCTGCTCGTGCATGAAGCTCGCACGATACGTCGGGTGCTGCATCCTGATGAGGACGCGCGATCATGATGCGATTCTTGATACCGTTGTTCGCAGCGCTTGCTGCCTCGTCCGACGAACATTCTCATTCTCCGCCGGCGGTGGCGCATAACCCGGGTGATCGATACAAGGACAACGCTTGCGTCCAATGTCACCGCAACCTGGCCGGCCGCTCGGCGGAGATCGTTGATTTGGAGTGGGCGAACAGCGTGCACTACAAGAACAACGTTGCCTGTGACGGCTGCCACGGCGGCGACGCGAGTGTGAAGCCGGAGCAATTCCCGGACGACGATGCACTCAAGCAGGCTGCCCACCTCTCACGAAATCCCGAGTTTCTCGTAATCCAGGCTGCGGAGGGCCAGTTTGTGAGCCGTGCTCGTGGGCGCGGCGTGTCCTATTTTTGTGGCCGCTGTCATACGGAAATCATGGAGAAGCACCTGGGTAGCCCCCACGGCAAATTCGGTGCCCCCTCGTGCCTCTTCTGCCACGGTCAGGGCAGTCACACCATCAAGGAGTCGCGCATCGACATCATTGACACGCGGCCTCGCAGTCAGGCCGGCCGCTGTTCCCCGTGCCACCAGGCCAGCACGATGACCACGGTCAAAGAGATCAAAACGATTCTCCAGACCACCTCCGACCTGATCGACTCGTCGGCTGCACAGTTCAGAGAGCTCGAGGAGATGGGGTACCGAAACTTGGCACTTGCCGAGGCCCATCACCACACCGCGGAGACGCATTCCCGATTGCGGCGTACGTTCCACAGCTTCAACATGCGTGACATCAATGACCTTGCCAGCTCGATTAAAGCTGTAGCCGACCAGACGAGCTACGCTTTCAAGCTGGTTGTGGCGCTTCATAAGGCACGTCATACTCAGGCGCTCGTGGGTCTCGCCTCCGTCGTCTTTCTCCTCGTGTTTGCGGGCGTGGTGATCTTCTACAAACACACGTTTTGCGAGGACTTCGATCGCACTTCAGCCGTGCCAGATACCGGCGACTAGGACTTGAAGCGTTGGCGGCGCCAGCGGATCGCGATTGCTTGCTGAGCGCTCACAAGGGCGCGCCGCCAGGTTTGACCAGCGTCGAGCAATCCAGGTTTAGGAGGAACGGTCGCGCCTGTGCGACCGGCGACGGTGGGCGACGCTAACGGTTGACCCATGGCAGCCAGCCCGCAGCAAGCCCGAACTCCAGGGACGTGCTCAGGAGTGCTCACAGCCGAACCTGCCCGAGAAGCTCGACCTTGGACCCTTCGCAGGTCACTCTGCCCGCAGCAACAGCCCGGGCCGGTGCTCCAACGGAAATCCATCGCGGGAGCACTTTGTGGGTTGACGACCCGACCCACGGTTGTCGTAACCTCTTATCTCACGAGCACTCGGGGCGACTGGATTCGAACCAGCGACCTCTTGACCCCCAGTCAAGCGCGCTAAACCGGACTGCGCTACGCCCCGTCGATCCGCCCTCTAGGGCCCACGCCAAGGGCCTCATCGTTCCGAGCATTGTACCGCGCCGCGGGGCTGGGGAAAACAAGCCTCGGCGACTTTGGCCCTAAAGTGTCCGCTGGAACGGGTCATCCGGGCCCTTACCATCGCCACCGATCGCTGGCGGCTGCGGCATCTAGGTACTGGCGAGGATGTGCAGCAAGTCGCCATCCTCGACGACGTACGTCTTTCCCTCCTTTCTCATACGGCCAGCCGCCTTGACGCCCTTGATGTCCTCGTAGGCCACCAAGTCCTCGTGGGAAACGGTCTCCGCACGGATGAACCCGCGTGCGAGGTCGGTGTGGACCTTCGCAGCAGCGTCAACGGCCGTCGAGCCCTTCCGGATGGCCCAGGCCCGAGCCTCCTCGTTGTTGGCGGTGAAGAAGGTGATGAGTCCACCGGCTTTGTAGCAGCTTTGAGCCAGGCGATCCCGTGCCAAGGCGTCCAGCCCTAGATCGGCGAGGAAGGCCGGGCGGTCGGCGTCTTCAAGTGCGGCGATTTCCGCTTCGATCGAGGCACTGAGTGCGATGATCTCCTTCACATAAGGGATCTCCCACGTCTGTTTGATTGTCGCTTGATCGTCGGAGAGGTTCCGGATCCCCACAAGCGGCTTCTCCGTCAGGAAGGCGAAGCTCGAGACCTGTCGCCGCTCCTCATCGGTGGTCACCGCGGAGGCTAACGGAGCCTCCGATTCCAGGGCCTCACGACAACGTGTCAACAACGTTAATTCCCGCTTCTCCGTATCGTGTGTCCTGGTGGGTTTTTTGAGGGCCGCCTCGATGCGCCCGATCCGCGTGGTGACCGCGTCGAGGTCCGCGAAGATCAACTCCTCCCACATCGCTTGGAAATCGGCTCTGGCGTCGATGCGGTCACGATATGCCGGGACGCTGTCATTTTCGAACTCACGGACCACGACGACCAGCAGGTCGGCCTGCCGCACCATTGGGAGCAATCGCCGCCACTGCTCCTGCCCTTTGACGTCATCAAGTGCGCTTCCAGGAACGTCGACAAACTCGATCGTCGCCTCGGTCACCTTCTTCGGATTGAAGAGCTTGGCAACATAAGCAAGACGCGGATCAGGCATGTGCACGACGGCATGGTGCGGTTCTACGGCGGCGTAGGGATCAATCGGAGAACCGGTCACCGCTGAGAAAACCGTTGACTTGCCCGACTGAGGTAGGCCAATGAGTGCTGCCTTCATAGTGTCACTCTCGATGAATGGATGCGTTTGTCCGACACCGTTTATTGATGCGGAGCAAGCGCGTTTTCCAGAGCCGTGATTTCGTAGGTCCCGGTGGCCGCCGTGTGTTCAAACTCCACAACCTCACCGACGTGCTTTCCAAGCACCTTCTGCGCGAGCGGCGTCTGGTAGTTAAACCACCCTTTAGAGGAGTCAGCCTCCCACGGTCCCGAGATCGTCATCTCGTAGGGCTCACCATCCGAGACCCGCCTCAAGGTCACGGTTGTCCCAACGCCCACATGGTCTGCCGGAACATCCGTGTGTGTCACGACCTCCGCCATGGCCATTTCAGCGTTCATCTGGGCCAGCCGGGCACGGAGCAAGTCTCGCTCTTCCAACGCGAACTTGTATTCCGAGTTCTCACTCAGGTCGCCATGGGCCGCCGCCCGCCCGATCGCCCTGGCATTCTCCTTCATTTTGACATTGAGGTGATGTTCGATCTCTTCCCTCTTGCGTCGCATTCCAGCTTCGGTCACGTAAAGCACGTCCTCACGCAGCCAGCTCGGTGTCTCCTTCGTTGCGTCCTGAGTGGGGAACTTGGCCCGCAATCGACGCAGCAGTCTCTCGTGGACGGACACACCCAAAAGATCGAGCTGTCGCACCTGGGTGTGCAGCGCCTGAGCCATGCCCGGATCCAACTGCTCCAAGCACTCATCGAACCGCTTGTACTTCCGGGCGGAAAGAACCTGGCGGGCTCGCGCTCCCAACTGGCGAGCTTTCTCCTTCGATACCTTCTCACTGCGCCGGCACTCGCTCAGCGCTCGAAGGATTCGTGACAACAGCGTGACAGGTGGTGGAGTAGGGATGCTCTCAGCCTTGGAGGGTGCATCCCAAAGCCATAGCAACGCTTCAAAGTGGGCGGTCGGCGAGGCCAAGATCTCCTGAACGACAAGTTCGAGGTCATCTCGCGTCACACCAGCGTCGATCAGCCGGGTCGCCGCCTTGTCGCAGACCACGGCGGGCAGGACCGGAAGGATCGCCGTCAAATGATCCTTCCATTCGTCCGGTCTCGCCCTGATGAGACAGTCGCACGCCAACTCAAGAAGCGCGTCGTGTTCGATCTGCGTGAAAATGGCCTTGACATCTGTGGCGTTCCTGAAGAACTCGATGGCATCGTCGGCACCTGACTCGATGCCGCCGATCTGGGCCACGCGATACGCTAACATCCACCAGAGACCTGCCTGAGGTGCTCCCTTTCTAGTCAGCTCAGTGGCCCGCACGGCGAAATGATTGTGGCACTGAAGAATGGCCTCCTTATCGGGGTCCTCGTTGCGAGCCTTGCAGTCACGCAGATAGTTCTCAACCAGCTCGAGCCGCTTCCGTGGATCCCGGAGGCGCTCGAACGCGGCAAGCATATCCTGTTCGAAGGAGATTGGCTTGTCGGTATAGCTCAGCTCGTACGGCGAGCGACCCTCGATTTTGAGATTGGCTGAACCCCGGATGGCGCCGCGTGCCTTGGTCCACCACTTCTTCCAATCCGCTTCGGACAAAAGCTGGGGGACCAGCAGCCGCTCAAGCGTGTCGCTGTCGGTCCGATTCCCGTTTCGCTTGCATACATCTATGATGATGGGCAGCGGATCGTCCCACATCTGCGTCGCCAGATCATCAGGAGAGAACTGACGCATGACCGAGAACTCGGCTGGTGTAGCCGGTCGATAGCGGTCGGCGAGACAAACGGCATCGAGCGTCTGCTCGCCGTCAGCTGTCGTGATCGTAAAGTCCCAAGAAGAAAAATCCAGCTTATCGATTCGGGCCGCGCCGTCTTCGTCGCGTGCCACAAGGTAGTCACCTTCCTTGAGCGCCATGCAGACATCGAGCGTTCGAAGGGCTCGCCTGACGGGTCGGCCACCAGCTAAACCTGACTCCTCCAACAACTTGTCCAAACCCTCGCACCCGCTGTGGACTGTGCGGTAGAGCTCGACAACCTGGTCCCGCAACTCCTCGCTTTCACCAATGGCTAAGAGGAAGGGGCCCGCCGCGGCGATCGCCTCCGAAGGTGACAGATTCGAGCTTGTCGCCTCGATGGCCGCCCAGGCCAGTTCCTCCGCCTGAGAGGCTTGGTCCGCGCGACACAGCGCCGCCAACACCGTGTCGTATTCGGCTAACCGCCGGGGCGACACGTCGGACGCCTCGATCATTCGCATCCACTCTTCGTCCACTGTGGCGAAGTTGTGGTTGGCAATCAGTTCAATGAACGATTCCGGTCTCATGATGAGGTTACGCCGTCACGCCTGTGCTTCGCGATACCCACGTCGATGAGCGAGTATCGCACGCTTGAACGGTGTTGTCGAGTGATCGTCGTCACCGCGGGTAGTGCTTTTGCGTGAGAATCCATGGAATTCGGCCTGCGTGAGCGATCTGCGGAAACCGATCGAAGGTGGTTCCCGCTTGCGTACGAGAGGCCGTAGCGCGCGATCCGCCTGGGGCACACCGATCTATTTAACCGGCGGGGGCGGGGGTCAGCTCACGGGGCGCAGGCCTCCCTCGTGCCCATTCCTCCTTGGGTCTACCGGCCTCCCGCCCGAGTTCCCAGGCAAGTCTCAACCCTTGCCATTTCGAGAAGGCCGAACGTGGGTGGGCAAGGCGGTCGCGCCAAAATCGAACATAGGCATCCGCTGTTCGGTGCCATGAGAGCGTACGGGCGTGCACGAAAGCCCGATCTACGACCGCGCGGCGCTGGTCGGGATGGTCGATGTAATAGCACACTCGTCGGGCGAGCTCGTCACCGCTGCCAGCGACCACCAGATAGGGGCTAAACGGCTCCGTACCGACATAGTCTCGCTTGAGCGGATCGACGTAGGCAGCGAACACCAACCGTCTCCGGGCCATCGCCTCTTGGATGGCCATCCGACCATCGATAAACGCGAAGCAGGTGTCACTAATGTGTCGCTGTGCGTTCGGCATTCGGTCGTGGAAGCGGATGAGGAGCCCTTCCTCGACAGCCGTTCTACGAAGTTCTGGCGAGAGCGATCCGTCGCCAAAGATGTGCAGCTCAAAGTTTCGTCCCAGCTCGTGGGTCAGACACCGCACCCCGTCCATGTAGATTCCAATCCCGCTGTCCGGCTCGAGGCGACCAATGAACGTTGCCGCGTTGGGAGGCGGCTCTGGAACAAACTCGATTTCGTCCGCAACCGGTGAAAGCCCTTGATCGGGACACAAATCAGGCTCGACACCGAGCCACTTTCCGATGAACTCACCATCGTGAACGACGCCGGCAGCCAGATTCAGCGATCGCCTGGCTCGACGTTTCTCCGATTCCGGCACCGGATACACGTAGGACATGCCGTGACGCGTGAGAAAGACCTTCCGGGGATCGACAAAAATGCCAAGCATCCGCCACAAGTACTCCAGCACGTGCGTGTTGCTGACGTGAATCACGTCAGCCCGCTGGAAGATCGCGAAGTTCTTGACAAACCACCACCGCGATCGCATCGGTGATCGCAGTGCGGGATAGCGATGGATGCGTACGCCCTCGTGGATTTCGCCCGGCGGCAAGCCCTCCTTCACCGCTCCGGCGAATACGTCGACTTCATGTCCCATCGCCAAAAGGGCTTTGGCCAGCTCATGGACGTACTTTTCCACGCCTCCCACGAGAGGCCAATAACGGTGAACCAAAAAGACGATTCTCATGCCTTGCCGCTCCCGTTTTCAACGTCCTCGCGGATCCCAAAAAGCAGCAAGTTGACACCTTGGAGAAAGTCTAACCAGGACCGGCGATGCGACCAGTCGACATTCCATTTCAGGAGGCTTCGCCCCCAATGGGCACTGAGAGATTGCCACAGTCCCGTCGCTACAATGTCCAGCCGCCCGAGGTTGGCCTGCCTCGCCCGGCGGATAAGCTCGCCTTCTGTGTACGGGATTTCCATCCCATAAGGCCACCACCCGCGCAGCTCGAGATAGAACTTCCACAACCGGTAGGGCAAACACCAGGCGTTGGGAGCGCTGATAATCACCATTCCACCCGGCCTGATGGAATCGCGATGGGCCTGAATGACCTGTATCCGCTCGTTGTCCTTAAAGTGCTCTATGACACCGGAGGAAAGGGCTACGTCAAACTGCCCCAGGGTGGACTCGTTCAACCTGAGCATATCCGCCTGACAGTAGCTGGCTGGTAGCCCCAAACGTGCAAATCGGTGCCTAGCTTGCTCGAGTGCCTTCTCGCTGGCGTCGAGCAGAGTGACGTCCGCACCGCGCTCAGCCAGCAGTGCGGAGAGATCCCCACGTCCGCTGCCCAATTCGACGGTCTTCAGTCCCGCGACCGAGCCAAAGACCGCATCGAGTCGACGCAAGATCGCTTGCCACCGTACGCTTTTTCGCTCGCGCTCCAAAGCCGCGTCATCCTTGACGTCGGAAGGATGATTCCGCCAGACTCGCTCCCATACGGCTGGCCTGCTCGAGCTCGCAAGTGGATGCACGGCATCTGGAGCTACGTTGGCGCTCATGGCACTTCGTCTCCTGACTCGGTCAGGCAAACCGGTTCACACCTCTCGCTCGTCGACACGGTCTGCTCTACGTCTTGCACGACGCTGCTTCGCCAGTAGCGCCGCCCGTCAAACCGCCTCGTCAGCTCCCTGTCGTACGCCGCATAGTCGTAATAGCCATAGCGCGGATAGATCACTTCCGGGAAGCGCTCCACGACGCTCCCAGCTTTCACCCCTGCATACCGAATGACCCTACCGCGCAGTCCGCAGTCGATGTCCTGCTTGACCAACTTCAGCACGTTCAAGAGGCGGCCAACGCGTCGCACAGACGCGCTCGGTGGTGAAGGATCGAATGTATCCAATTGCAGTACGTCGAACCCGGCAGCCTCTAGCACGGTGCGAATCTCGCTAGGTGTGTACTCGCGGTTATGCCGGTCGGTGATGCCTGGACCGTACGTCTGACGGCCTATCGCGGGGTGTTGTCCCCAAATCTGGAGATAGACCGACGCGAGAGAAGTGATATTCGGTGTCGTCAACAGCAACTGACCGCCCAGTTTGAGCAGTCGGTTGACCTCCGCCAACATGAACATCGGATCGACACGTAGGTGCTCGATCACTTCCATACAAACAACCTGGTCGAAGCTCGCGTCTGGAAATGGATAAGGCTCCCGATCCAAATCCACCTGATGGGCGTCATACTCGAACGTCGATCCATTCGCGTGGACCAGCCACTGTTGCCCAGAACTACAAGCCAGGTCGAGGCAGCAAACCTGTTCATACCCGAGCACAGCTCGATAAACGGGAACAAGGTCACCGGATGAGCCAAGGTCTAGCAAGCTGCCACCGAGCTGAGGAACGACCCACTCCAAGCTCCGCCTGAGGCGCTCGAGCTCCCCGCAGAGCATCCGGCGTTTCTGCTCGTCATAACCCGCGATCGGCACAATCAAATCTCGGATTGTCTCGATGTCCATTTGGCCTTGTCGCGCGTACACAGAGACCTTCAACCGCATGGAAGCCAACCTCACACATTGGCTTATCGGAAGTTGAGGGTGCGTGATTTTTTTAAAACCGTGGGTCTAGCCCGGTACAGCTGCGGCAGTCTACGCAGGTCTCGTAAACGGGGCTCACACTTGTGTTCTACAGCTCGCAGGTGAGGATACACCAGCGTGGGCTCTCTTGGTGGCCTGGTCTTGATTTCGCCTTCCAATGGGAAGCAGCCAACGAAACACAGCTTCGAGGGCATTGGCCAAGAC
>CAYOQG010000023.1:0-31137 GCA_964405925.1 uncultured Phycisphaeraceae bacterium
GGAGCTTCGTTTCCAACTCTGCGCCTGAAAACGACTTATTCAGGGACGACTAATGCTCACGGTGGGGACCGTCGAAAAGGGCGCGATTCGGGGGCGGGGTGACGCGATCGAGAGCGTCTTCCGGGCTGTTGAGGCCCGAGTCGTCCCTCAGGCAGCCAGGGATGCGGCCCGAGAAAGGTGGTCGTCCGATAGTTTTTCCCTCAACAGAGGGTTGTTTTTCCGCAGGGGTTCGGATAGACTGATACACAGGGAATAGGGACGAGGTACCGCTGCTCTCATCTCCCCTCCCTTGCGCTCTCCGGGGGGAACCTACAGCGGTCCGGCGTTGGGGGATGAACGCCGCGCGGAGGCAGCGCCACCACGGGGAAGATTCGGTGATGGGCGCTTGCGGCATTCGTAAAGGGGATCACCAGGGAAGTTCCATGAGATGCTCAATCACAGCCATGGCCAGATCTGTATGCATACTGGCGGTCGTCGGGCTGGAGTCTGCTGCGCTCGCTCAGAGCGACCCCTCGATTTGGATGGAGTTCCGGCAGCCGGCAAACGGGGTCATTAATCCGGATGGGCTTGTCGTTATTGACACATTCGTCGACGGGGTCGTAGCCCCTGATCTTCTGCGTGTATACCAGAACGCGTTCGAGATCGTTCCACACGCTGGGGCAACCGGCGGCTTGATCGATCCGGAATATGAGGAGATTCCGCCGGAGTTGATTCCGCCGGATGTGCCACCGCCCGACCCTTACCACGGGATTGCGTTCTACCCACGGTGGGTGGATCAGCGGATCGAGGATTGGGTGTTTGCCGACGCAACCGGCGGAGTCATCGCATTAGGAGGTTTCGATAACGCATACCAGCTGCCCAACGTTGGTGCGACTCTCCTAAACCCGGCCGATTCCACGGAGGTGCTGTCGCCCAAGTACTTGGCGACCTACGTCCTGCTGGCGACGCCCGACGCTGTGGGGAACTTCGACGTCAACTTTGTTTTGCTGAACTCGGCTTCCCTACCTGCCACTTGGCTTCAAGACCAGAATCAATTGTATCTCCCGTTCACGGCAACGGGCATTACCGTAAGCGTTGTTGAGGCGGCAGCGTTTGACGATTGTGGCGACGCTCTGTTCGTGGGGGACGGTGTCCGGGCATTCTCGACGTTAAACTCCAGTACCGACGGTCCGGCGTTGCCGGCGGGGTGCGACGAGGGGACGGGCAACGGCCTGTCGTTCGAGCATGACGTCTGGTTCGAGCACGTCGCCGGTTGCACGGGGACGTTGAAGATCAGCACGTGCAATGATGCGGATTTTGACACCCGCCTGGCTGTTTATGGCACGGGAGTGTCCACCTGCACCTGCCCAACGGATAACACCACTTTCCTCGCCTGCAATGATGATGCTCCGGGGTGCGCCTCAGGTACCTCGAAGATCGCCCTGCCGGTTAGTGAAGGGGAGTGTCTGACGATTCGGATCGGCGCTGCGTTTGGCGAGGAAGGTACAGGTGACTTGACGATCACCTGCGCCCCCGACATTTGTCAAAGCGCAAGCCCCGTTACCATTGGGTCGACGACCGTTGGTTCAACGGAAGATACACCCCTTAACGATGATTTCGGCGTGGACTGCGGCACCGGGCTCGTTGACTCGCCGGGTGTCTGGTACGCGGTGACGGGCACCGGGAACCTGATGACGGCCTCGCTGTGCAATGGTAGCTCCTATGACACGCGCCTGACGGTCTACCAGGGCGGTTGCGCGGGGCTTGGCTGCGTGGCAGACGCCGACGACAACTGCGGTGGTGCAAGTCAGAACGAGTCCGTCTCGTGGTGTTCGACGTCGGGCACGCAGTATCTGATTCTGGTTCACGGTGTGGGAGGCTCGAGCGGGACGTTCACGCTGCGGGTAACCGACCAGAGTTGCAACGACATCAACACCTGCACGCGCGACTCTTGTGTCGACACGCTTGGGGATCTGGTCAACGGCGTGTGCAGTTACGTGCCCGACTACGAGGTTGGTGTGGAATGCTGCAATCCACTGAGTGGGGCCACGGAAGTTATCGACGACGGGAATGAATGCACGAACGACGTGTGCAACGCGTCGACCGGTGTGGTGACTCACCCGCCGGTTCCCGACGAGACACCGTGCGAGGATGACGGTTATCGGTGTACGCTTGACCGGTGCGCAGCCGGTGTTTGTGATCACCCGAATATAAACGACCTGAATTTGGTGTGCACCAGCGATGCCAATTGTCCGCCGGAGTCGATCTGCTGCCCGGCGGATAATCCGGACTGTGTCGCGGGGCGATGCTACTGCGAGCCGCATCCCACACTTGCATTGGTGCCTCAACCGGGAATGCTGCCCGTTGCGGGGTGTTACTCGCCGGGTGAGACGATCTGGGTGTACGTCGAGATGGGCCTTGCGGAGACGCCGGTTGTCGGTGCCCAGTTTTTTGTGGAATATGATCCGACCACGCTGCATCTTGAAGGCGTAGATCCGGGTGCAGTTGTGGATCCGGATTCACCTTTCACGTTGGAATTCAACGAGACGGTCAACCACGCGCTGGGGACGATCGACTACGTGATCGGTGTGAACTTCGGCTCGTTTGCCCAGGAGGAGACCACGGTTGCGGTGATTGAGTTCACGGCGCTGGCGGAGTGCGATGCGTATTTGCAATTCCGGGCTTCCGGGCCTGCAGGCCAGCCGAACACGTTCGTCGCTCCGGGAGGCGTGGGAATCGGGGCGGACCTGATCAACCCGGAGCCGCCCATTCTCAGCATTTGGGGGTCGGCGCCCACGCTGACGGCGTGTCCTGCGGATAGAATCCTGGGTCCGGATCCCGGCCTGCTCACCGCTGCAGTGACGTGGACGCCTCCTCAGGCCAGCGACAACTGTGACGTGGGAAGCATTCCGGCGATCTGCAGTCCTGCGAGCGGATCCGCCTTCCAGCCCGGGACGACCACTGTCACGTGCACGGCATCGAACTCATGCGGGCTGTCAGACTTCTGCACGTTCGACGTGACCGTCGAACCGCCGGTGGTGACGGTAGACGTGCAGCTTTCGCCCAACATGATGGTGGGGCCCATCCAGCGCTGCATCACCTTCGACCTGTGGGATTGCGACGGGCCGCCCGCCGCCCAGCATGTTACCGTGTCACGAGATGTCACCTTCGTGAGCGCTCAGGCAACGGGGATTGACGTTCCCACCCCCGGCGGAGATTGGGAGTGCATCACCGCTCGCGACGAGCTGCACAGCTTGCGCAGCACAGCCCCTGATCTTTCGACGACGGATGGAATCCAGTACACGGCCAGCTTCGTGGGTAACCGCGCTTCGGGTGGCCACTGGCTGGTTGGCGGAAATCTCAACGACGACAACTACATCGACATCCTCGACTTTGGAGTGTTTTTCCCGCTGTTTCTGTCGCAGGCGGCGCCGAATACACCTTGCGGGACGGCACCACCCGATGCCAATGTCAATGGTGATTTCGTCGTCGACTTGCTCGATTTGGTCTTCATCTCCGGCAACAGCTTGATGGCATCCGAGCCCGACTGCTGTGGTGGAGGTGTCGCGACGGCTGATAGTGGACCAGTGACTTCCATCAGTGTGCGCGAGCTTCGCAGTATGGGGCTTGGGCACATGGCGGTGGCAGACGTGAACCGCGACGGCGTCTTGGACATGAACGATCTAACCGCGTTCATGCAGGGGGATGTGCCGCCGTCCGGGGATGATAACGCCTTGCGGGAGAGGCCGAGGGAGAAACCCGGACGTGGGATCCGGGGCTACAACCGACCGGGGCGGTAGGTCAGTGGCCGTGCGCCAAACGCGGCCATTGTGGCAACCAGGGGTACATTTTTCGGACTTAGGGGGGAGACCCCGCGCCCACTCGGACGCGAGCGCCACTGGCCGGCACGTGGCGGAGTGAGGTTGGGAGACGCGGGACTAGCGCCCCTTGACCGAACGCCGCGCTTAGGGCGGGTCGACTCATGGAGATTGAGTTGATGTTGGGAGGTGAGGGGACCTTGGACGGATGCGAGGCGCCCTTTGTAGCGCGCTGGCGCACCGTCGCGTATGGCGGTCCGTGACGCTGCCTCAGGGTATGCTTGCGGGCGCGCGGGACTAGTGGGCCTGCGGGATGGTGGGGGCTCACGACTGATATTACCGGCTGTTGGCGGGAGATGAGAACCGCGGAGACCGGTCCGCCGCGTTGAACCAGCGGGTCCAACGTGTTATAGTGGTAAATCTTGTTAGGGAGTGGAGGCTGTGCGAATCGGCCGCGCTCTTGCTTGATTCGTGCGGAGAAACGCTTGAGGGGGTCCGGAGGGCCATTTCATAGCTGCGACTGCGCTGCTTGGGTAACAGGGTAGCTGTTGACGCCGGTTGTCCGCAGCGTGCTCGGGTTTCGAGGGGGGTACGGTGACTGCGAACGCTCTACGCGACGCAAGGGGTCGTCGAAACATCTGGGTTAAGGAAGGTGCGCGCCGCAGCGCCAACCGTCCCGCATTGCTGGGCCGCCTCCCCCGACGGCACAACCGGCTGGCAGGGGTTGCGAATCCACAATTTGATCTCCGCGTTTCTGTTTACCCGTTTGTGGCCTCAGAGGAACACTGTCACACGGCAGGGTCGGTCAGAACCGCACGTCGCGCAGTCCCCCGTTTTGCGTCCGCGATCGAGGCGCCTGTGGCGATACCCCCTGGCATAGTTGGCCTGCATCGCAAGGACGCGCGAGCGGGAAGTGTCAAGTTCATGGCATGTCCAGAGGCGAGACAGGTGGATCGGATCGGCATTGACGGCATGGTGGCATCGAGCATTTGGTGCGCTGATCGCACAGGCGGTTGCGCTATTGGTCTGTTGAATACTCGGAGGACGGCACTTCGGTGCGGCTTGATGCCGCTGCCGGAGTTCGATCTTGACGGAAGGGATAGGAAGTCGGCGGGGCGTTGTCACGCCCACCGTGTTTGAAGAACTAATCGTGAAGATAAGGTGGCCCGTTGGGGTCTTGCGCTGAGGGGGTGGTTTGGAGTGATGTCCGACTACCCGTCGTGATCCGGTGCGTTGCACCCGAGGCAAGAGATTATCGGAGATGGCGGAGCAGCGGCTGATCCAGGGTTTGGATCAAGCCTAGAATACACGCAACAGTCTGGGGCGGGAGCGTGATACCCGCCGAGTCGATTGAGGAGTCGAGTTATGACACGGAAAGATGCTTTGGCAATTCTGATGGCGGCATCGCTTACGCTTGTGGTTGCAGCACCATCACTTGCTGCAGACGACCTGAGCCTCAACGTCACGCCGGCGACCGAGTGTGTGTCGACCGGCCAGACGATCACGGTGCACCTTGATGTAGCCAACCTTTCGGCGGCGATCAACGGGGTCCAGGTACGCCTGAACTATGACGACACGTTGATGACCCTGATGGATGTCGTGCCCACGGATCTGTTCGGCGGAGATCCACCTGGTTGGGTTGAGGTCACCCAGGGGGGTACAGGTGGCGACATTGACTGGGCGGCAACGATCAACGGCGGACAGATCGCCCTGCCGCACACGATCGCCACGTTGACGTTCACGGCGATCGCCGACGGTACAGCCGCGGTGACGTTCCGTCCTGACGTCGACCCCTTCTATACGAAGCTGACCAAGGCCAGCGACAGCACGACGATCTACCCCGCCAAGTACGACACCACGGACGATTACAACGGGGACGGTGTCGGCGATGCGTTCATCGGTCCGCCTGATTGCGCGATCGCTGCGGCGGACGACGTCTGCGATGGCACGTCTGGTCATGTGGCCTCGGTTCCCGATGCGGGGATCGGCGCCACGTACGCGTGGACGGTGACGGGCGGCACGATCACGGCCGGCGCGGGCACCAACTCGATCATCTACACCGCGACGGACCCGAGCTCCATTACGATCGACATCACGGTGACCGATGGGAACGGATGCGACAGCACCTGCCAGAAGATCGTGAACGTCAACGCCAATCCCGACTGCACGATCACGACGGCATCGACCGTCTGTGCCAACGCCACGGGGATTGTGGCGTCGGTGCCTGATGCGGGTGTGGGCGCTACCTACGATTGGACCGTGACCGGTGGTACGATCACCGCGGGAACGGGCACAACCTCGATCACCTACACAGCCGGTGCAGGTCCGAGCGTGACCATCGACATCACCATCACCGACGCGAACGGGTGTGTAAGCACCTGTCAAGAGATCGTCACGGTAGCCGCTCCCGATTGTACGATCACAGCGGAGGACGAAGTCTGTGATGGGACTGCCGGGCATACGGCGTCTGTACCTGACGCCGGCGGTGGAGCGACGTACACATGGGCTGTGACCGGCGGGACCATTGACAGCGGTCAGGGAACCGCCTCGATCAGCTACACCGCCGGGGCGGGTCCGACGATCACGATCGACGTGACGGTCGTCGGCGGCGACTCCTGCCAGAGTGACTGTCAGAAGCTTGTCACGGTCAATGCCAACCCGACAGCTGATGCAGGCGCGGATGTCACGGTCTGCGCCGATGCGGCAGATCCGACCGTGGGAGGATCACCGACGGCCTCGGGCGGGACCGGCCCGTACACCTATTCGTGGACCGACACCGCCGCAGCCTTCCTGAGTGACACCGCGGCGGCCAACCCGACCTTCGACGTCGCGACCGCGGGGCCAGGCGTTTACACGGCCTGTGTAACGGTAACCGACGCGAATACCTGTGTGGGTGTCACTGACTGCGCGACCGTTACGGTCAATGCGTTGCCGGTCGCCGATGCCGGCGCGGACATCACGCTCTGTGAGGACGCGGCTGATCCGAGCGTCGGTGGGTCGCCGACGGCGTCGGGGGGCACGGGTCCCTACACCTATTCGTGGACCGATACCGCTGCGGCGTTCCTGAGCGACACCGCGGCTGCGAATCCGACGTTTGATGTGGCAACCGCCGGGCCGGGAACCTACACCGCTTGTGTAACGGTGACCGATGCGAACACGTGCGTGAGCACGACCGATTGTGCGAACATCACGATCAACGACCTTCCGGTCGCGGATGCGGGTGCCGACGTTACACTCTGCGAGGACGCGGCTGATCCGACGGTCGGTGGAGCACCGACCGCATCAGGTGGTACCGGGCCGTATACCTACGCCTGGTCAGACACAGCGGCAGCGTTCCTGAGTGACACGGCGGCGGCGAATCCGACGTTCGATGTCGCGACTGCCGGTCCCGGGACATATGACGCGTGCGTGACAGTGACGGATGCCAACACGTGCGTGAGCGTGGAAGTCTGCGCGACGATCACGATCGATGCCCTTCCGGTGGCCGATGCCGGTGCCGACGTCACGCTGTGCAAAGACGCGGCTGATCCGACCGTTGGTGGTTCACCGACGGCTTCGGGTGGTCTTGGGCCGTATACGTACGCGTGGACGGGGACGGCGGCAGCATTTTTGAGTGACACGGCAGCGGCGAATCCGACGTTCGACGTTGCGACTGCGGGCCCAGGCGTCTACGACGCATGTGTGACAGTGACGGACGCAAATACGTGCGTGAGCGTGGAAGATTGTGCCACGGTCACGATCAACGAGCTTCCAACAGCGGATGCGGGATCTGATATGGCCCTGTGCGAAGACGCCGCAGATCCGACTGTTGGTGGGGCACCAACGGCGTCCGGCGGCCTTGGCCCGTACACCTACGCGTGGACGGGGACCGGCGCCAGCTTCCTGAGCGATACCGCGGCAGCCAACCCGACGTTTGACGTCGCGACGGCTGGCGTAGGGACTTACGACGTATGTGTGACGGTTACCGACTCGAACACCTGTGTGAGTGTGACGGACTGCGCGACGATTACCATCAACGTCGTCTTGGACTGCTCGATCACGACGGATGATCCGGTTTGTGCGGGCACCTCGCACACCGCTTCCGTCGGAAGCGCTGGCGTCGGTGCGACCTACGACTGGACGGTGACAGGCGGAACCCAGGACACCCCGGATGACTTCAACACGATGGACTGGACGGCTGGAGCAGGTCCGACGGTGACCATCGATATTACGGTCACCGATGCGAACGAATGCACGAATACCTGTCAGTACGTTGTCACGGTGAACGACAACCCGACGGCGGATGCGGGTGCGGACGTGACGGTGTGTGAGGATGCGGCCGATCCTGCAGTCGGTGGTGCACCGACGGCTTCGGGTGGTACGGGTCCGTATACCTATTCGTGGACGGGTACGGCGGGGGCCTTCTTGAGCGACACGGCGGCAGCCAATCCGACGTTCGACGTAGCGACCGCCGGGCCAGGTGTCTACGACGCCTGCGTGACGGTGACGGACGCGAACACGTGCGTCAGTTCGACGGACTGCGCAACGGTTACAGTGAACGATTTACCGCTGGGCGACGCGGGCGCGGATGTCACATTGTGTGAGGATGCTGCCGATCCGACTATCGGTGGTGCACCGACGGGATCGGGCGGGACCGGCCCGTACACCTACTCGTGGACGGACACGGCTGCGGCGTTCTTGAGTGACACGGCTGCGGGGAATCCAACGTTCGACGTCGCCACGGCCGGGCCAGGTGTTTATGACGCCTGCGTGACGGTCACCGACGCAAATACCTGCGTAAGTGTGACAGACTGCGCGACGATCACAATCAACGATCTGCCGATTGCGGATGCCGGTGCTGATGTGACGGTTTGTGCCGACGCAGCCGATCCGACGCTGGGTGGAGCGCCGACGGGCTCGGGCGGTCTTGGTCCATACACCTACGCTTGGACGGGTACCGCGGCGATCTACCTGAGCAGCGCGACCGCAGCGAACCCAACGTTCGACGTGTTGACGGCCGGTCCGGGAACGTATCAAGCGTGCGTCACGGTTACGGACGCCAACACGTGCGTGAGCCTCGCGGATTGTGCGGACATCACAGTCAATGATCTGCCCGATTGCACCATCACGGCTGACGATCTGGTCTGTGCGGGCACGAGTGGTCACGCGGCCTCGGCACCCGCCGGAGCGGTGAGCTACGCGTGGACGGTGACCGGTGGCACGATAGACAGCGGTCAAGGAACCTACGAGATCAACTACACAGCCGGAATGGGGACGAGCTTGACCATCGAGGTGACGGTGACCGACGCAAACGGCTGCGTCGACACCTGTCAGAAGGTGGTCACCGTCAACGCCCCGGATTGCACGATCTCGGCGGATGACTCGGTCTGCTATACGTCCACTGGCAACCTTGCGACGGTTCCGGACGCCGGTGTCGGTGCGACCTACGTTTGGACGGTAACGGGAGGTACCAAGACCAGCCAGATCGCAAACTCGATCACGTACGCGGCGGGTACGGGTACGACGGTTACTTTGGATGTGACCGTGACGAACAATAACGGGTGCAGCAGCTCATGCCAGAAGATCGTCACGATCATTCAGCCGAGTATCGACGTAATGCTTGAGCTCGAAGCTGCCGGGGCCACCGTCACTCGCGACGTCACGTTTGTCATCACGGATTGCGGTGGCTCAACGGATACCCGCACGCTGCCGGTGACCGTAGACACGGCTGGGACCGCCGGCATGGTCGGCACGATCAGTATCACCGCCACCAGTCCGGACGCTGACTTTATCAGCGTTCAGGAGGGACATACGCTCAAACGGCTCGCGGGGGTGACGTACGGGACATGCAGCGTGGCCGATGTCGTGCTGACCCAGGACGATACAGGGAAGCCATTACTTGCGGGTGACTTCCATACCGGCGTCGTGGCCCAAGACAATCTGGTTGACATTACGGACTTCTCAATCCTGGCGAGTGCGTGGAACGATCCCGTAGATGCGAACTTGACTACCGGTGCGGATGCCACCGCTAACGGTGTTCAGGATACGGCGGACTTCACGGCGATCCAGGTAAACTTCTTCGCGCTTGGCGAGGCAGACGATGCGTGCGGTGGTGCGGCTGTTGCGGGTGGTGGTCTGCAGTCCCTCGGCGGTGATGACGTCGAGGTCGTAATAGGGACGGGAGAACAGAAGGAACGGTTGGCCCGGGCGAGCATTCCCGTTCAGGACCTCGAATTCGCTAACGCCGAGGAAGCAGACTTGACTGGCGATGGTGTGGTCGACACGCAAGACATTCGTGCGTTCGCCCGTCGCCATGGTCTCGAGTTGTTGCCGGAGTTCAACAAGAAGCTGGCCAAGATCGAAGGAAGGAAGGTCCGGGCGCGGCGTGGCCGCTAGCGAGTTGCGCTTGCGTCGAGAGAGATGATGAAGACCGGACTGGTCAGCATTGTTGCGATCACCGCGTGCTTGTCGGGCATGGTCGCGTCACCGACCGTGGCTGCGGTAGACCTGGTGCTTAAAGGCGAACCGCAGACCATACCGGTCGGTGCGCGCTCGCGGGTCGAGCTCTACGCAGTGTCAGATGATGGCACTGATATAGAGTTCTCGGCTGCGGACGTCGGTTTCACGTGGGACCCGGCGGTGCTGACTTTGGTGAATGCGACAGCGGGGAGTCATCCATGGATGATGAGCGGCTTTCTCCCGGACGATCAACTGGACGGGATCAACGATTCGCTGGACGACGGGGATGCCCGTTACACCGTGGTGTCCATCTCTCCGGCTGTCGCGGATGCAGACGGGTTTTTGGTGGCTACGTTCGAGTTCGAGGCCATCGGGACGAGTGATGGGACGGAGGTCGTGATTGAGCCATCGTTGGGTCCTTACTCGCCCACGCAAGTCTTCGGCACGGGGTCAGTTGGTGAAGACGTGACCGGTACGCTCGGTACGATCGGGTACACGCTGGCGTCCGAGGCGGTCCTATCTGTGGTCGATCTGACGATACCGGTTGGCCGGGAGGGTGTGGTCATCGTGTCCGGAGACATCGCGGGGGCTGAGACGGTCGGCGTGACCATCCTGCTGGAGCTCATGCCACGCGAAGATGTGACCGGTACGGTCGAATTCACACCCGCACCGCCGCCCGACATCGTTCAGCTTGGCGACCCGTGGCCCGACGCGGGGTCGTTTTCCGTGTTCGACACCGATCCCTTACCCGTTGGCACGGGATCGCCTACGCGGAACGGCATCGTGGACAGTGATGGGTCGGCGGACCCATTGCCGTTGGCCTATACGGGCCCGCTGGCCGGCTTCCCGGTCACCGCGAGCGGCGATGCCGGCGGTATCTGGGATGTCAGGCTCACTCTTCGGGATGGCTGGAGTTCCTCGTGGGAGGGTCTGATGACCGGGATGTACCACGGTGTTTTGAAGGTCGTGGATCTCGGTAACGGGGACGGGAATACTTCGATTGATGTGAAGGATTTCTCCGAATTGCAGGCTTGCTTTACGGGGCTGGTGGGACCGATCGATCCACCGGCTTATTCCCAGGCGCCTCAGCTGCGGTGTAGTGTCTATGATTTCGATGGGGACGGCGACATCGATGCGGAGGATTATTCGTCCTTTGGAGCGGTGATGCTGGGCCCTGCACCGTGAGTGGAAACTGGTGTCATGCGGGTGACTCGTTCTTCGAGCATGTGGGCCCGCTGAAAAGAGGCTGTAGTGATGAGGAAGCACCGGGAGGAAGCACGTTCAGACGGTCGGCTGACCGCGGCCATCGCGGTGATCGTTGCGATGTGCGCCGGGCTGATGGCCGGACCTGCTGCGGCTGTTGATGATCTTGTCCTCAACGTCGCACCGGGGTCTGAGATCGTCATGCCTGGCGACACGTTGGCTGTCACCTTGGAGGTAGCCAACCTGACGGCAGCGATGAACGGCGTGCAGGCGCTTATGCATTATGATGTCACGATCCTCTCACTGGTCGATATCACACCGACCGACCTTGGGCTGCCCCCCCCGTCAGAGGGGTGGGTAGAGGTAACGTTCTCCGATGATTTGGGCGACATCACCTATGCCGCGGTGATCAATGGGAGCTCGACCATTGTTGACGGTACGGTGGCGACCCTGACGTTCGACGTGATTGGGGAGGGGCTCACCAACGTGTCGTTCCAACCTGACCAGCCGCCTTTCTATACCAAGCTGACCGTTGCTGCGGATAACACGACGATTTTGCCCACCAAGATTCGGACGGTGGCGATCACGTCCGCCTGCGATGACGGGCTGTATTGCAATGGGCTCGAGACGTTCTCTGGAGGGGGCTGCTTGGAGGGGACCCCGCCCGACTGCAGCATCTTGACCGGCCAGTGCAGCGACGGTGTCTGCAATGAGACCACCGACGCCTGCGAAGCTGTTCCCACGAACGAAGGGTTGCCGTGCGACGACGACGATCTCTGCACTGAGAATGATACCTGTATCAGTGGTGTTTGCTCGACGACACCAGTCGATTGCTCACACTTGGACGATCCGTGCAACGTGGGTACGTGCAACCCGTTGGATGGATTGTGCGAGGCTGTGCCGGCGAATGAAGCTGGTTCCTGTGACGACGGGGTGTTCTGCAACGGGACGGACACGTGCAGTGTTGGGGTGTGCGTCTCCAGTGGTGATCCGTGCACACCGCTCTTCTGTGACGAAGTTGACGACGTGTGTCTGGCACCTGTTCAGGTGGTCAATCTTGAAGTCTTTTACTCGGGACGTTTCGGGAGTTGCGTCGGCGGCAACCGAGACGGGCTTGACTGCTCCAGCGACGATGATTGTATCGGTACGCCGCCCACCCCTGACGGGTTCTGTAGCGGCCCTTGGAAGGCTGATCCGAGTGTGCAGTTCCTCGGCGTGGGGTCGACCGCGACAACCGATAATATCAGCAACTATATCAGGGGGATTACGGGGATTCGCGTGTATTTCAATCAAGTTGTGGAGTTCGCGACGACACCCGAAGCCGCGTTTTCGTTCGAGTGGTCGATGCCGCCCATATGTGTGGGCGGTACCAACGACGGGACGTCCTGCAACCCCACCCCGCCCAATCCCAGCACGGACCCGTGTCTTGTCGGCGGCGGGACCTGCGAGGTGCTGTTGTTCTATCCCGTAACCGATGCTGCTACTGCTATAGCCGTGACACCAACTGAGCAGGGAGGCGCAACGGTTGTAGAGATTGTCCTGGACGACAATCACGTCCGACGAAGGTGGTTGAAGGTGACCATCGATTCGACCCAGGTTACGACGACCGGCGTCGAGCTGGACGGTGAACTCGTCGGCAACCCTGTGGTGTTGCCTAGCGGTGATACGGTGCCGGGTGGTGATGCGGTTTTCTATTTGGGTAGCCAGACCGGCGACGTCGACTTCGATCGGCGGGTCCTGCTGACGGACGTGCTGCTGATCCGCGTGGCGGTCAACCCGTTCCGATTTGTGTCGATTAGCAATGTTTATGACGTTGACAAGGACGTGAAGGTGCTGCTTGCCGACGTGGATCTTGCGCGAAGTGATGTGAACCCCTTCTTCAAGCTGCCGCTGATTGCGCCTTGAGCGGGGGGAGTAAAGGGTGCACCGAATCGCAGGCATGACGATGAGAACTTTGAGGGCTTTGGACCATGGGAACGCAGGTCAGGTCCGCGGGATCGAACAACGGAGTCTTACGCGGACGCGCTGCGAGGGATTCATCATGTGCCGCAGACTGTTGATGGTGACGGCGTTGGTTATCCTGGAGGGCACCGCTCGTCTCCAAGGAGCCGACCTTGTGGTAAGCGACTTGAACATGATCGCGGGCGACACCGCGAATGTCATCGTCTCCGGGGGTGTGTTGGCGGAGTCCACGTCCGGTGTGACGATCATGCTCGAGATCGTGCCACAGGCCGTCAACGCAGGAACGGTGGAGTTCACGCCCGCTCCGGAGGTCGACATCGTGCAGATGGGCGACCCGTGGCCTGGCATGGGGACGTTCTCCCCATTCGACACCGACCCCGCCGGGACAAACTCGCCGACTTTGAACGGGAGTGTGGACGATAGCGGTGAGGGACCGGGCGTGCTGACGTTCTCAGGGATGTTGACGGCCTTTCCGGTGGTCGCCAGCAGCGACGCCGACGGCGTATGGAATGTGGTCCTCTCGACGTGGCTGGGAGCTAGCAGTTGGGAAGGTCTGCCCACGGAACTTGTCGCTGGGACCATCACCGCGACGCTGGCCGAATGTCAGGTTGATCCCGATTGCGACGACGGCACGTTCTGCAACGGCGCAGAGGCGTGTGTTAGTAGTGTATGCGTAGCAGGGGGTGATCCGTGTCCGGGCCAGATGTGTGATGAGGTCAACGATGTCTGCGTAGACTGCCTGGTGGACGGTGACTGCGCGGATGCTGACTTCTGCAACGGGGCTGAAGTCTGTGCGAGTGGAACCTGTGGCGCTGGCAGCGATCCTTGTCCGGGTCAGTTTTGTGACGACGTATTCGATCTGTGTGTGGATTGTCTGGGCGATGTCGACTGTGACGATGGGGAGTACTGCAACGGTGCCGAGGTGTGCTCCGCTGGATCATGTGGGCCGGGTGCTGATCCGTGTCCCGGATTGGCGTGCGACGAAGTTGGCGACGCTTGCATCTCTTGCAGCACGAGTGCCGACTGTGACGACGGAAACGTTTGCACCGATGACGTCTGCAACGCCGGGGCCTGTGAGCACACAGACAACACGGCCCCCTGTGATGATGGTTTGTTCTGCACACTGACTGATGTCTGTAGCGGTGGAGTCTGCGTTGGCAGCGGCGATCCTTGCGCAGGGCAGACCTGCGATGAAATCATCGATCAATGCGTTGCCTCCGCGGCCACGCTCACGGTGGAAGGCCTGACCCTGGCCTATGGCGACACAGCCGACCTCGTCGTGTCCGGGCAGATCGCGGGGTTCGATACCGTGGGCGTCACGGTTCAGGTGGAGATCGTCCCCCGTTCGGGTTGTACCGGCACTGTCGAGTTTACGGCGCCTCCTCCGGTGGACATCGTTCAAGAGGGTGATCCCTGGCCGGGCGTCGGTATGTTCGTCGCGTTCGATACGGACTCGACTGGTTCGGCCACGCTTAATGGGTGCGTCGATGACAACGGCAGCTTCTTCCCGGAACCGGTTGTGTTTTCGGGAGCCCTGGCGAGCTTCCCGGTGGTTGCGAGTTCCGACGCGGGTGGCATCTGGGACGCGGTTTTGTCGACGTCCGCCGGCGACAGTAGCTGGGAGGAAGTCCCCACGACCCTTGTGGGTGCTACGATATGGGTCGCTCCAGCCGTGGGGCTGTCCGTAGGCAGCTTTGCCATGCCGCCAGACGCCTGGGCGGATTTGGTCGTCTCGGGGAACGTGGACAATCAGTCCACGTTCGGCGTCACGGTTCTTCTGGAACTGGTGCCGCGGCCGGATGCCGTGGGAACGCTGACCTTCACCCCCGCACCGTCCGTTGACATTTACCAGATCGGCGATCCCTGGCCCGCGGCTGGCCTGTTCACGCCGTTTGATACGGATCCCGGCGGAACGGGCTCGCTACTGCTCAACGGCAGCGTGGATGACAGCGGCTCTCTTTCGGCCCCGTTGACCTTTTCGGGACCGCTTGCCGGTTTTCCGATTGTCGCCAGTCCCGGCGCAGATGGCGTTTGGGATGTCACGCTGAGCACAAGTGTGGGATCGGCGAGATGGGAGAATCTTGCGACGGTTCTGATCGACGGGAGGGTTGCGGTTACCGCGGATGCGTGTCTGGTTGACACGGACTGTGATGATGACAACACCTGCACGGCTGATGTTTGCACTGCGGGCGTGTGTGAATACACGGTTGTTGCCGGGGCATGTGATGACGGGGATCTGTGCACGGAGAACGACACGTGCAGCGGGGATGCATGCATCGGCACGCCGGTTGACTGTTCCGGTCTGGATGATCAGTGCAACGCCGGTGTCTGCAATCCTGCCACGGGTGTGTGTGAACCAACACCTGCGAACGAGAGCGGCACCTGCGACGACGACAACGCGTGTACGGACAACGATGCGTGCGCGAGCGGCGTCTGCACGGGGACGGCTATACCGGGATGTATCCCTTGCATCACCACCGTAGAGTGCGACGACGGCAATCCCTGCACAACGGACACCTGTCCTGCAGGGGCATGCGTGTTTACGGATAACACGCTTCCTTGCGACGATAGCGATGCCTGCACGACCCAGGATACGTGCGCTGGGGGCGCGTGTGTGGGTGGTCCGCCGCCGAACTGCGATGACCTCAATCCGTGTACCGATGACTGGTGCGATTCCCTGCTTGGGTGTCAGAATGTCGGCAATACCGACCCGTGCAATGACGGCAACCCCTGCACGGAAAACGACATCTGTGGCGGCGGCACGTGTGCTGGCACTTACATAGAGGATTGCGAGCTGTGCAGCCTCGATTCTCAATGCGACGACGCGAACGTGTGCACGGACGATTTTTGCGACGTGGATGGTACCTGCGGGCACACCAACAACACGATTCCGTGCAATGACAACGATCGCTGCACGCTGAACGACGTATGCTCGGGGGGAAGTTGCGTGGGGACACCCAAGGATTGCTCGGCGCTCGACGATGACTGCAACGTGGGGGTGTGCTTGCCGGCCTCGGGTGTGTGTTATGCGAGTCCCACGAATGAGGGAGGGGGCTGTGACGACGGGCTGCCCTGCACGACGAATGACGTGTGCTCCAACGGTGTGTGTGAAGGGACGCTGGTCGGTGATCCTGTTGTCGACCTGAGTTGGCAGCCCTCGTCCCAGACGGTGCAGTCAGGTGAGGTTGTTCAGATCAGTCTCATCGCGACGTCTGGGACATGTGCGGATCAGCCCATTGCCTCGATTGAGGCGATTCTGATCTGGGATCCGGAGATGTTGGAGCTTGTGGGCAGGATTCCTCCCTTTCCGCTCCCTTGGACGAGCTCGGGGTTCCCGAACGATGTCGGGTTGGATGGTCTGAACGCGCCGTTTGTCGGTGTACCAGGCAACGATGGGGATGCTTTTTACCAGGCGATGGGTCCGTTTCCATCAGGTGTCGCAGTTCCACCGGGCGGGCGAATCGTGACGACGTTCGAGTTTCTTGCTCTGGACGGGACCGTGGGGACCCAGCTCACGATTCCTCCGACGTTTGGCATGTTCACTCAATCGCGCATCCTCGGAGCCGGGCTTGATATGGGGATCAATGTTACTGGTTTGCTCGGATCTGCGGACGTGCAGATTGTGGAGTGCCAAACTACTGGCGATTGCGATGATGGGAACCTCTGCACGACCGATGCCTGCAATACGGGTGTCTGCGTGTACACGAACAACACCCTGCCGTGCGAAGACGGACTGTTCTGCACGAGCGGGGACACGTGCAGTGGGGGAGCTTGTGTTGGTGGTTCTGACCCGTGTTTGGCACCGCTGCTGTGCAATGAGTCCCTGAATGCCTGCGTCCAGTGTCTCAATGCCACCCACTGCAGCGACGGCAACGTTTGCACGAACGACGTGTGCAATGTGGTTGGTGACTGTGAGCACCCCAACAACACATTGCCGTGCAATGATGGACTGTTCTGCACGGCCACGGATGTTTGCGGCGGTGGGTCGTGTCATGGAAGTGGCGACAGGTGTCCCGGTGCAGTTTGCGATGAGTCCAACGACCTGTGCGTTGAGTGTCTTGCAGACGGCCATTGCGATGACGGCAATGTCTGCACCGACGATGTCTGCACGGGCAATGTCTGCCAGCATTTTTCGAACACCTCTCCTTGCGACGACGGGCTGTTCTGTACGTCGGGTGACGTGTGCAGCGGTAGCGTGTGCATTGGCGGTGCGGATCCGTGCTTTGCTCCGCTTCCGGTATGCGATGAGGATTACGACAGTTGCGTCGAGTGTTTGGCGGACGAGCACTGCGATGATGGGAACGTGTGCACGACCGATCGATGCAACGTGTTGGGCCGCTTCTGCGAGCACGTAAACAACGCCTTGCCCTGCACGGACGACACTATATTCTGCAACGGACCGGGGATCTGTAGTGGTGGTTCTTGCACGTCCAGCGGTGATCCGTGCGCACCTCTGTTGTGCGACGAGTTCGACGACCGATGCGTCGAGTGCTTTGCCCCTGCGGACTGTGACCCAGATGGGGTGGGCTGCACGGATGATGAGTGCGACGACGGAACATGTGTTTACCTGCCCAATGACGCGCTGTGTGACGACGGCCTGTTTTGCAACGGGGCGGAGTTTTGCCACGTCGCACTGGATTGTCAGAATGCCTCCAACCCCTGTGATGACCCAGCCCTGTGCGATGAATCGAATGACTCATGTGGGTGCCGGCAGCCTGTGGTCATGGCGGAGGGATCGCGTTATCTATCCGTGACACCACAAGCTGGCCAGACACCGGTGGCCTTGCTCTTGACCGGTGTCGACTTGGGGGTTGCATGTGTGTCGATGTATATCCAGCCCACCGGGACGCTTGGCGCGAGCCCGGTGTACCGCCTGCCGCAGGGTCCTGGCGGGTGGGGAACCGTCCACGTGCGCGGCCCGCGGATCCTGCCGAGTACGGAGTATGTGGTTCAGACGGAGTGTGACACCGGCCAGGGGATCGGCTACTCGGTGCCGGCGAGCGGTGTGACATGGCTATGGGCTGACGCCAACAACAGCGGATTCCCCGTTGACTTTGGAGACATCAGCCTGGTGGTCGATGGCTTCCGCGGCATCTTCAATCTAACGACGATCTATGCTGTCGACTTGTGGGGTACGGATGCGGCCCCATGCTCGCCGCAATTCATCATCGACTTCGTCGACATCATGGCTGCCGTAGACGCGTTCCGCCAGGTACCCTTCCCGTGTCCGGACCCGTGCCCATGATCGCGCAGGCCGTGCAGTCTGGAGGATGGCGGATGCGCGTGTCCTTCGTGTCACTCGCCGCGTACGACCGATTAGCTCCTGCTCGTTTG
Organism: uncultured Phycisphaeraceae bacterium; assembly: GCA_964405925.1. GTDB lineage: Bacteria > Planctomycetota > Phycisphaerae > UBA1845 > UBA1845. Next base: position 18,735 of record CAYOQG010000023.1, read on the forward strand.
AGCAATTCCTGAGTGATGTGGACTTACGGGAGTAAGATTGTGTCGCGTTGTCGCTACGCCATCTTTCCGACCTTGCTGCTGATGGGGTTTCTGGCGACAGCGGCGTCACACGCCCGCGCTACCGTCGGTCTGGAGTTGCGTTACGTGGAGCCAACCGTTCTCGTGGGCGACTCCGTCGAGGTTCACTTTTACGCGGTCTCGGAAAGCGGACCGCAGGAGGAGGTTGCGGCCATCCAAGCCATTCTTCTATGGGATGCCTCGCGACTTCGACTGTTAGCGTTGGCTGATCCTTGCATCGGGGCACCGTGCCCACCGGACTCTTACCATTGGCTGGATTCCTCGTTTCCCTTCGACGTCACGGGAGAAGGCCTGAACGCGGACTGCGGCCCGACCGAGTTTTGTGATCCCTACACGGGGATGCCCTATAACGACGGGGATGCCGTATATCGGGCGTGGGCGTGGTTCGCGCCAACTCCACCCGCCGTCGCGACCGCTGATGGGTTGCACGTGACGACCTTTGTGTTCGAAGCGATTCGTTTGGGAGAGGCACAGGTTGCTCTGGTCGAGACGCTGGGGGGGGTGACTGAAACGATGGTTGCAGGCTCAGCCTCGGGCGCGGATGTTACGGGTTCGATTGGGCCTCCGGTTGATTTTGTGGTTGAGTGCTCGGCGCCTGAGGTTCTCGCGGTTGGCGCGCGGTACCTCGCGATCACACCAGCTCCAGGCGAGGATGCAGTAGCGCTGGCGTTGACGGGGGACCTGGACGATCCGGATTTGGCCTGCGTTTCAGGCTATGTCCAGTCTGATGGTATGCTGGGTGAAGACGCCGTTTTCCTGCTGCCGAGTGAATGGGGGCTCGTGTACGTGACCGGCTGCGATGTTGTTCCTGGCGCCACGTACAGCGTTCGAGCGGTTTGCGAGCAGCAGGGAAGTTCAGGCGTCCCATCGGCGCCGGTCAGCGCCGCGACCTGGCGTTGGGGTGATGTCACACATGATGGGTGCGTCTATTTCAATGACATCACCCTCGTGGTTGACGGGTCTATGGGCAACTTCCCTGCTGGGGTCATTCTACAGAATCTGGACCTCGCCCCCTGCACACCTGACGGTGTGATCGATGAGCTGGACATCAGTGCGACGGAGCAGGCTTTTAGAGACATCCCCTTCCCCTGCGAGATGCCCTGTTCGGGCGGGGTCGATCTGGATGATTTCGCTGGTTTCGTTCAGTGTATGGACGGTCCCTACAGCTCTGTCGGGTTGGAGTGCGAGCTTTTCGACTATGACAGCGACGTCGATGTCGACCTGGCGGACCTGTCGATGTTTCAGATAAACTTCACTGGCGCCGACATGGTCGACGGTCGATGAGGTCACAGCGTTCTCTGATACGCACCCCGACGAGTCGGGAGAGCCCGCAGCTTGGTATGTGGTTTCGAGAAGGAACCGCTTTAACTTGGCAGCCGTCCGCGGTAGATATCCGGAGCCGTCAGCAAGTCAATGAATCGTAACGCGTCGGTTACGTCGAATCGCCCATCACGGTTGATGTCGGCCTGATAGAGCGCCAATGCTCCGCCATTGTTGAGCCCGTTGATCAGAGTGAGCAGGTCACCCGCTGCAACGGCCCCATTGTTGTCGACGTCGCCGGGAAGGCAGCCGATCTGGGCGAATGTCTGACTGTCTTCGTGGGTGATTGTCGTCCAAGCGCCGACAGTAAACGGGCGATCGAGAACCAGGGTCACAGAAGTACCGTCGACGGACAGGCGCTTGATGGCCGGCGGACTGTCCGTCCCATCTTCAATGACAAAATCCAAAGGGGAGAGCTCTGCCGTGTCACCGCTGAAGGTGAACGTGATCGCGCTGGCAGCACTCGCTGTTCCCTGCGTGTTGGACACAGGTTCCCGGGCGTCAATGCCGTTGTTCGGGGGATCGCTTGCGCGAATTCGAAGCACCGCGGAACTCTCGACGACGTTAATCGTGAGCCGTTCAAAATCAACCGGCATGATGGGCTTGTTGAGTGGATCGCGCAGACCGGTGGATGACGGCTCTTCATCAAGCCCCAGATCGAATACGCCATAAGCGTCGTCCGAGACCTGCAGGCGCAGTGTTCCAAGGTAGAACTTCGTGCCGTCCTGGAAGCACAGCGGAGACTCCTCTGAATCCAGAAGCACGCTCACCCAACGATAGGAGACCGAATCCGCAATCGGAATGGTGTTCAAGTTCGCGTGCACGAAACGGGGATCAGCGGCATCCACGAAGCAGTTTTCCGGATTCCTCACGCCTTGCGCGGATGTGCTGTCGAAATCCACCGGTTTGATGCTTCCTGTGGTTCCACTGGTGTATGTGTTTGGGTCCATCGTGGCTTGGAAGGCCCGGAGAACCTCACCCTCGGGCGACCAATCCCGCAAGCAGATTTCGGCCGTCAAGACGTCACCAGGGGCAGCCGTGACTTTGCTGACCGCCTTCCTCAGCGGCATCGAGTTGACGGCTACGACCTCCAACGAGAAGACCGGTGCTTGGGCGACTGCCGCTCCTGCCGCCAAGCCAACCACCCATAGACTTCGCCCAACCAGACTAGCGCAATTCACCATGACCTGTCCTCTGTAAAACGTTGCCCACACGGCGCTAGGCTAAGCCAAGCGTGGGCGATTCAAGGGTCCACCATCCCGAAATCAACGCGAACCTTATAATCCGTTTCTGGGAGGACATCAATCCCCGTGACCGTGCCTCAAGCGCCGTTCTGCGGGGATTTGCATGGGCAGTAGCGGGGGTCGCTACGGCCTGGGAAAGAGGAAGGAAACGGCCGCCCCGCCGTCTGCGACGGAGCGGCCGAGTGGGCTTTGACTACCTTACCTACTGATCTCTTCTCGAGACCGCTAGGGACACGGGATGGCGCAGGGGTACGGATCGCCTATGAACGCGTCCACGATCCATCGGATGTCCATAAAGTCGATCACACCTTCTGGGTTGCAGGGGTGAACATCCGTCAGATCCTCCGACGGAGCGTAGGGCACGTGGCGGAAGCCGTCAATCGTTGCGGTGATGTCGTTGAAGTCGACAACACCGTTCGGCGGCGTCCACGCACCGCCGATAAAGTCACCCACGATGTCACCCCACAACGCCGTCGATCCGGAACCCGGATCAGACACGTAGATGCCGCACTCCGCCACGACGACATAGGTGCTGCTTGGCACGATGTCTGGATCGAGAACCAGGATCGTCCCCCAATCGTCGGGAACTTGGTAGACGGGGTCGTCGACCAATGTGCCGGCGGGACTGATGTACAGATCCAGGCAGGTCCAATCGGGAGACGTCAAGCGCAGGGCCACAGGTGCCGGTGTGCCCGGCGGCTGCGGTGTGACTTCGATTCGACGCGATCCGACACCTTCCACGATCGGGGCCTCTGGGATAGCTATGCCAACGCAGACGCCCGTCTGGCACGCATCGCCGCTCGTGCAGACGTCCTCGTCGTCACAGGGGAAGCCGTCCTCCTCCAGATTATCATCGCAGAAACCCGACCCGTCGCAGATATCGGGATTGTCACATTGCTCATCCGTCGGATCACCGCAGGGTGCCCCGGCGATTTCGTAGTTGTCCAGGCAGGCGCTGGCTCCGTCGCAGGTGTCAGGATTATCGCACTCGGTATCGGTGGGATCACCACATGGGGTACCGGCAGGTCGTGGCGGGTGGGTGCAGGCACCCGCGAGGCACTCGTCAAAGCTGCACTCGTTTCCATCATCAGTACACTCGGTGCCGTCGGGCTTCGGGTTGGCCTCGCAGAAGCCGAAACCGTCGCAGGCGTCGGGGTCATCGCAATCGATGTCCGTCGAATTGGGGTTACCGCAAGGCGATCCCTCCGGCCGGAATGACCACGCCATGGTGTCGATGTCCGGGATACATGCTTCGCAATCGTTTGCGGGGTTGATCGTCCCCTCGGCGTAGCACGTGCCATCGATCAGGCAGTCGTCGACCGGCAGGATGTTAAGGACAATATCGCCGGAGTTGTCCTCGAACCCGGCGACACGGATCCAATAGTTCGCTCCGGCAGCACCGGGAAAGACCAGCGCCGCGTTCAGCTCGAGACCGCTGTCGTCGTCGCAGGCGATCTCGATACCACCCACACCCGGACAAGCGTCATAGACGCTCAGGACCGGGTCGTTGGATGGGCTGAACGAGCTTCCAGTCGTGCTCACGAACACATCCCCGTTACATGTCGGCGTATACACAAACCAGACGTCGTTGTTCGAGTCGGGTTGACAGGAGGCTTCGGCGTCGTCGGGGCCTCGGTTGTCATTGTTGCCGGTGTTCACCCCCTCGGTGACGGGGACGGCGAATTCACAATTGTCGTTGCACTCGGGGTCGGGTGTGCCGTAACACGTTCCTGCTCCGTCGCACTCGTCGAAACCGATCCCCGGTCGCCCGGTCCCCGTACAGGGGTCACCATCATCGCAGGATGAGCCAAGCGGTCTAAACGACCAGGATGAGGTGGAGGAACCTGTACTGCATTCCTCGCAGTCGTTATCCGGGTTGAAGTCGCCGTCGCCGTAGCAAGTGCCATCGATCAGGCAGAAACCGCCATCAAGGTCGTTATCGCACTGGTCGGTGTCCTCGTTGCAGGTGTCGGTGGTGCAGGGTATGCCATCGTCACAGTCGACCGGCGTGCCACCGCTGCAGATGCCGGCCGTACAGCTTTCGCCTTCGTTGCAGTATTGCCCGTCATCGCAGCTTGTTCCATTTGGTGCATTGTTCGTCTGGCAAGTCCCGGATCCATCGCACGTGTCGGGGTCTGTGCAGTCGGTATCGCTTGGATCACCACAGGCTGTTCCGGCTGGCTCGTAGTTGGTGTCGCAGGTTCCCGCACCGTCGCACTCATCGGGGGCATCACACTCCGAGCTTCCCGGATCACCGCAGGCGGTGCCGGCGGGTTGAATGTTGTCCTGGCAGTTTCCGGCACCGTCGCACGTGTCCGCGAGGTCGCAATCTGTGTCGTCCGGATCACCGCACGCAGCACCCGCCGCAGCGGGATCGTGCGAGACAACACCTGTCGCCTCATCACACACGTCGACAGTGCAATCGTTCTGATCGTCAATGATCGCAACATTGCCGGTCGCGGGATCGCAACACTGGGTCACGGGGTTGTAGTTCGGTGTGTTGATGCAAGTTCCACCGGCGTCGCAATCATCATCCGTACAAGCGTTGTTGTCGTCACAATCCGCATCGGTTTCGCAGGTTACCGTAATCAGCGCCGGAACGATGTCCAACGGCCAGATAAACAAGAGGTCTGGGTCGTATAGGGCGGTGTCAGGCAACGGAACGAAGTCGATCGTGAAGGTTCCGATCGCACCCACCGGGACGTCCAGCACAAGCGTGGCTGCGTACGTGGTGAACCCTGGGTCGTTTATCGAAGCCGGGCTTATCAGGGTTGACCCGTAGCGGAAGTTGAGTGTGTACAGATCGACGGCGGACAGCTCGCTGGTCCCGAAGAATATGTAATCGGCCCGTGTGTCGTCGATGAAGCCGGGTGTGCATTGGTCCGAAGCACCATAGGTGCAGGTTGCCCGAGGTCCAAAAGCCGCTTGGCAGTCCGCGTCGGTTGTGCAGGGTTCCGTAGCAGGACCCAACGTCCCCGTGACACCGGTGGAATAGCCGCTTGAGTCAATGGCTGCCTGCCAGGCCTTCAGCGGAGACGGGGCCCAGCCCGAGACGAGAATCTCAAGGAAGACGCGTTGTCCGCCGCCGGTGAGCGTGATCTCGTTCCCACTGATCACGTGAATTCCGCTTGCCGACACTGGAACCAGCGCGATCTCGGCGCCATTGGCTGCCAATGCCATCAGTCCCCCGATGCAACAGCCCAGGAAGCTCGTTTTCATTGCCTTCATGTTCCGATCCTCCAACTGAACGGCCTTTGGCGCGCCTCCAGCGCGTCGGCCACCCCGTCCACTCAACCGCGGATAATCACGGCTGTTCTACCACACTCCCAGCGCCTGCGGGCCCGGAGGGCTGCAACCGAGAAGGGCATGGGCCGACCATACGGCTGATCCGACCCACACAACGTCTGGAGAGTCCCTCCCTTCAAGACCCGCGACAGCCCGTCGTTACGCAAGACACGAGTCCTATATTGATACCATAACGCCCCCAGGATATCCAGGATTTTGCGGCGATTCTGCCGGGCCGGCCAAGCCCGTCTCGCCTGCCGCCGCGTTTTGAGGCGAGCCGATCGTCAACCAGAGGGTTTCGACAGCCCCGAGAGGTCTTCTGTTTCGATCATCCGAGCCCGCCAGGGCGGGATCGTGTGGGAAGCTGGACTGACCCGCCTGTGGGCGAACCCCGACCGGAAGCTAAATTGGTGGCGCGAAAAAGAAAGCCGCCCTCCCGACCCGGCGCGCCGGGGCGGAGGGCGGCTTAATCCTCGTCAGTCCATTACTGTTCGCAGGCGAGGCGTCGGTGCCTTTTGACCCCGACTGAAGCCGGGTCCGATTCGGGATGGCACCTCACCAACCACCGTGGGAACGCCTACTCACAAGGCTCGGAACAAAACTGCCACGTTTGCAAGTAGCTCTTGCCCCTGAATGCCTCAACGCAACTGAGAATGTCGAGGAAATCGATTAGTTGGCTGGGCACGCACTCATTGCCGCTTGGACCACACATCTCCGTGCGGTTAATTGGTGGTGCGTAGGAGGTGTTCTTGAACCGCTCGACGACCGAATTGATGTCGAGGAAGTCGACGACTCCGTTCGGAGGCGTCCACTCGCCAGAGATGTAATCGCCGACGACGTCACCCCAAACGGCGGTCGTGACCCAAGTCGGGTCAGACAGAGCGGGCGAGCCCTCCGGCCCACAATCACCCTGTATGGTATAGGTCGTGTCGGGAACGATCAGTTCGCCAGTGACATAGAGCTCACCCCATTCCGCGGGCGTCCGCCGGGCTGCCCCAGCTGGATCGGTGGTCACGAAGGCGACGCTCTCGTCGTCCATGGTGTCGCCATCCAGATCCACCGCCGTTGGCTCTCCAACGTAGAGTGTGACCGGACCACCGGGGCACTCGACGGTAAGCACGATGCCCTGCTCGCCGGAAGTGGGCGGTTGGAGAGCGACTGGGATATACCGAGGGTTGACGATGCCATAGTCGACAACCGGCGACTCGCACAGGCACCCGATAATCGGGTCGCATGGACCTGCACAGGGGTTGCCGGTGTGATCGCAGTCGGTTACCGGGTCGCAGTACTCGGTGCCGTTGCAGAACTCCTCGTCGTCGGGGCAATGGGCGTCGTTCGGGTCGTTGTCGCACTCGTCGTTGACTTCGTCGCACGAGTCGTCGGTGCAACCGACCAGATCGTCACAGTCCGGAACCGAGCCGGGCTGGATGATGCAGTCCTCGACCTCACTACAGATTTCGACACCGTTGCAGTATTGTCCGTCGTTGCAGTTGGCGTCGTTGGCGTCGTTCTCGCACTGATCGTCGACTTCGTTGCACCAATCGTCGGTGCAGCCAATCTGGTCATCGCAATCCGGAACCGTGCCGGGCTGGACGATGCAGTTGAGAACATCGTCACAGATCTCGACCCCGTCGCACCATTGACCGTTGTTGCAGTTGGCATCGTTCGGGTCGTTGACACACGTATCGCCGGGTTCGTCACACCAATCGTCCGTGCAGGGAACGCCGTCGCTGCAGTTGCGAGCCGATCCGCCGAAGCAATTGCCGTTCAGGCAGGCCTCGCCGACGTTGCAGTACAGCAGGTCATCGCATGGTGTGCCGTTAGGTTCGTGGTTCGGTTCGCATCCTCCGACCGCGTTACACGTGTCGGGGTCCGTGCAGTCAGTGTCCGATTGATCGTTGCACGCCGTCCCTGGCGGTGCGTGGTTGTCCTGGCAGTCCCCGGCGCCGTCGCAGGTGTCGGGGTCGGTGCAGTCGGTGTCCGCTCCACTACCACAGGAGGAACCTGGCGGTTTTGGCGACCAGGTCGACGTCGAAAGCTGTGGATTGCACTCTTCGCATTCGTTGGCTGGATTCTCTTGGTCCTGGTCTCGACAGATGCCCCCGATCAAGCAGAAACCGGGGTCGAGATCGTTCTCGCACTGGTCGTCGGTCTCATTGCACCAGTCGGTCGTGCAGGGTCTTCCGTCGCTGCAGTTGCGCGGGTTACCGCCCCCGCACTCGCAATTCTGGCAGGTCTCGCCGACGTTGCAGTACTGCCCGTCGTCGCACGTCGTGCCGTTCGGCTCACAATTGTCGAGGCAGGTGCCGTCGCCGTCGCAGCTATCCGGATTGTCACAGCCTGTGTCCGTTGGGTCTCCGCACGGAGTCCCCGGCGGCTCATGATTCTCGTCGCAGTTGCCGTCCCCGTCGCAGGTATCGGGATCGGTGCAGTCGTCGTCGGTTGAATCGCCGCACGGCGTATCAGGCGGTTCGTGATTATCGTCGCAGTTACCGGACCCATCGCAAGTATCGGGGTTGGTGCAGTCGGTGTCTACTTGACTACCGCAGGCGGTGCCACCGGGCGCCCAGATTGGGAGGCAAGTTCCGTTTCCGTCACAGATGTCCTGGGCGTCACATTCATCGCTCGGCGGCGGCCCGCATGGTGTGCCATAGGCCACCGGCGGATGGGTGACAATCCCCGTGTCGGGATCACAAATATCCTCCGTGCACTCGTTATCGTCGTCGATCTCCGTCAAATCACCGGTGGCGGGATTGCAGCAGTAAATCGCTTGGTTGTAGTTGGGCGACCAGGCGCAAGTGCCGTTCCCTAGGCAGTCATCGTTCGTGCACGCGTTTCCGTCATCACACTCCGGGTCGGTTTGGCATTCCACGGTGATCTCCGCCGGCGTCAGCACTAATGGAGTGATGGGCCAAAGGTTTGGATCCTTCAGGAAGCTGTCCGGGTCGGGCTTGAGGTGGACCGTGAACGTGCCGATTGCACCGATGGGGACGTCCAGCACGAGGCTCCCCGCATAGTAGACCGCACCACCGTCGGCCATGGTCTCCGGAGTGACCAAAGTGGAGCCGAACCGAAAATCGAGCGAGTAAAGGTCTACAGCCCTGAATTCGCTCGTTGCGAAGAATATGTAATCTGTTCTGGTATACTCTATGAACCCAGGTGTGCAGTGGGTATTGACACCCACGGGATACCCGCACGTCGCACCGGACCCGAAGGCCGTTACGCACTCGGCGTTGCCTGTGCATGGCTCGTCGGCAGGCCCTATCGTGCCCAGGTCGCCGCTGTAATAACCGTTCGAGTCGATGACTGCCTGCCAGGTCTTGAGCATCGGATACTCATCCAGATCGGGATCCCATCCCCAGATGAATATCTCAAGGAAGACGCGCTGCCCACCTCCTTCGAGGACGATTTCGGTGCCGTCGAAATGGTGAGGACCATCGGCAGTAATCGGCACGAGCTGGATATCCGCACCATTGGCACCCACGGCTAACACACCAGCAACACAACAAGCAATGATCAGCAACGTTGACGTTTTCATGATTGTAGCCTCCCGCCTTTGCCGCCGATGATCCCCCTCATCGCGCGAGCAAACGCCACAATACAACTCAGAAATCTGATGTCGCCCCTGACACTCTGGCTCAAGGGTGAAGTGAACACAACGAATCGTATGCCTCCTAAACCATCACCGCTGACGGGGAGATGCCGGGTACCCCATCCAGTCGCGTCGCGCTCAAGGTCCCCCAACTACCGGACTGCGACGAACGCAATGGTAAGCACGCCCGTGCCTGATCAGCGTACCTCAGCACGGGTCCCATACTTGTACCAAATCGGGGCGGGGGCTGTCCAGCTTCTTCTTAAAGAAGATGACTTACGGCCAGAAGGCCGCAATCGGCGAAATCCGCGGCTGGTCCCTGGAATCGGGCTCGCTACTTGCCGCAAGGCGCGGGGCATTCGTGGGATTCGCCGTACGCGATGCCCCGAAAACCGTCAACTGCCGCTGAAACGTCAACGAAATCAATGATTTCGTTGGTTGAACAGTCAAGCAAATCACACCGGTACAGGGACGGAGCTGTCGGTAGAGAACGGAATTTATCGACTACCGCTGTGATATCCACGAAATCGACCGCCCCGTCCGGCGGCGTCCAGACGCTCCCGTCAAAGCTGCCGACCGTGTCACCGTAGATTACCGTGGTAGCCAGCGCCGAGGCGGAGAGGATCGGGGTATCGGCCGTGCCGCAGTTTGCGCGTACGAAGTACTCCGTGTCGGGCACAACGTTCAGACCCGTGACATGGACCGTGCCACCCCATTGCTCGGGTGTCAAATGGGCGGCACTACTAGGGGTGTGGACGGTTCGGGCGATGTTGTGCTGCCCCGATGGGGGGCCGATATACATGATTGACCCCGCGTCGCACAGCGGGGCAATCAACAGGCCGACGTTGCCCGCGTCGACCGCTGGGGTGACAGCCAGGTAGCGACCGCCCTCGCCGTCGATGGTCGGTGGGCTGCAACTCGGGTCAAAACACTGGTCAAGGGCTTCATCGCACCCGCCTTCATTCTGGCACGGTTCGGTTCCGAGGACGCACTCTGCCGCGACGCAGGTTTCCGCGCCGTTGCAGTAGAGACCGTCATCGCAGTCTGTATCGCCCCCACAACCATCGCGAATGAGTACATCGTCGACGAACCAGTCCTCGGCCAGGCCGTCAACCTCGGTGCGAAGGCGCAGTCGAAACTCGTCGTGCTTTGCGTCCTGGGGGAGTGAGTGCAGGTGAGCTGTGAACTCGGTTTGGTCGGTACCGTCTGATTCGATGCGGTTCAGCTCCTGCCATGCGAAGCCACTGCTGAAGTACTCCACGACCAGGGCCCCGCCCGCCGCGACCCCGCGGTGCTGAGTGTAGTAGGAAAGGATCGGATCGGACGAGGCGGCAAGCAAAACGAAGTTGCTGCGAATCTCGTCGTCGCGGAAATCCTGTGCCCCAGCGGCATCGAGGTTCAAGGCGTAGGGCTCGCTCGGTTCGCTTATGGCGTTGCTCGTAATGGCGGAGCCAAAGTTGTAGGACCACCTACCTGTGTCGAGGGTCGTCGAAGCGAAGTCGTCGAAGAATGGCAGCGATTCGGGGTCAGCCAAGCCGGCCAGGCAACTGCGTGTGTTCTTGAAACTCACAATTTCACTGGTGGCGTCGGGACCGAACTTCAAGTTCGACCCGGCGATACCGCCGCAGCCTCCGAGGGTGGCGCACATGATATGGCAATCGCCCCCCGTGCAGTGGGTTGCGTCCCAGTTATGCCCGATCTCATGTGCGGTCAGGGCGGCGCGCGAGATAAGCGTGGATGTGAACTTGGATTCAGATACCCCGTAGGCCAGGTTGCCGCTACTGCCGCAATCGGAGGAGTATCCGCTGGCGTTGCAGACCACGCCGACCCAGGCGATGCCGATTGTACTGCCATCGAGGCTTTTTCCGGTGAACAGATGAGTTGTGTCCCGACGGACGTAGGTCTGGGGGATGGTGTTCCACTCGGTTCGCAATTGGCACAGCAACGTCACCGCGTCCGTCGAGCTATAGGGATCCGGTTCTGCCGTCCGAACGATAATCGTTGTTACTTCGTAGGTGATGCCAACATCGCGCTCGTAAATCAGCTCCATTGTGTTCAGCACGTTCTCGATGTCATACACGGTGCCCGAGACGCTGCTGCCGTTCCTGGCGTAGAACTCCCGGTCCGCGTCCACGGCAAGATCGGCGACCTCATACCCCGTACTTGCTGCGGCGCCAGCGACACCACCGACATTGGGATGGGCAAGTCTGAGAGCGTCGGTCGTTCCACAAGTATGCGCCTCGGCGCTGATCCAATCGTCGGCGCGATACACTGCGTGTTCGCCGGCAACCTGCCACGAGGGGTCCAGACCGAGCTCGGCCAGTGGCTGCACGGCAAACACACCCTTTGGAGTGCGGATCGCGGCCGTCAGCATTCCGTCAACGACCTGCGCAGCGACACGCGTTTCTGGCTGCTCCAGGACATGACCACGGTACGTCCGCTCGGGTGGTGGCTCGATTGCGATAAGCTCACGGGCCGTGTCGGTCTCGACGAGCACATGGAAATCAGCAGACCGCATCGAGTACGGCTCCAGTGCAAGCGTCCACCGCTCGCCATCGACGCGAATCTCGCTGAGCAGCTGCCCGGTATCGGTCTTACGTACGGTGACCGCGTGCACCTCGGCAGCCCGAACGCTCAGCGCACGGTGAACCGCCTCACGAAGGGCGTCTCGGTCGCCCAGCGGCCGGTGCGAAGGCGCCCGGCCCGGTACGTCCGAGGATTGGCCCGCGCGCGGACCAGCTGCGACCAAGCCGCCGCCGACCGCGAGGGCGCTTAAGATGACTTGCAGAAACGCTGACCGCGAAGCCGAACCGCGTCCTATCCCGGAGAGCGTTGGCTGAGTGAGGCAACTCGCACCAGGTCGATGATTCTGTCCCGTTCTTGG
>CAYOQG010000024.1:0-30431 GCA_964405925.1 uncultured Phycisphaeraceae bacterium
ACGTACGGATCTGTGCGGGGGGTGGCCCGAAAGGGCCATTCCTACCGCGACGGGACGAATGCGGTTCGTCTCTTATTCATCCTTCATCGTTGATCTTTCCCTTCGTTCGCCATTCGTAATTCGTCATTTGTAATTTCCCGGTCGGTCTCTGTGCCGGCCTCTTGACCTCGCTCTTTGGAGTTGACTCACGGTGCGGGCCAGGCGTTCGAGGATGCGTCGGCCCTCAGGTGTGGCCTCGAGGCCAATGAACTGAAAACCGATGGATGCCCGGTTTTGGTCCGCGTCCTCATGATGGCGCACAAGGGCATCGAGGATAAAGCTGGGCTTGCCCGGTTTGGGCGCGAAGACGCAGCGATAGGTCTGCCCGTCCTCAATCTCCGCGGGATTGGCTGTCTTCACCCGCATGCCGCCCACCGAAATGTCTTCAAGCTGACCATGGCGTACGTTCCGGGCCTCGACGCCACTCTCTGCGGGCTGCCCCTCCCGCCAAAAGCGAACCGAGATGATGGTGTCTCTAGGCGGTCTCACGCGTTCGTAAACACGGCGTTGTAGTTGCTGGAGGTGATCCGGCCAGCGCAAGTTGATCACACCGGCAGAATCCTGTTGCGGCGGCGCCACCTGCGTGCCGAACATGCACTTCTTGTGGCTGAGGCGGAAAGTCACTCCGACAGCCGCATCCGGCTCAGGCAGTTGAAAGACAGAGCCGTCACGAAGGGCCGGCGTCGTCACGTGTAGGTGTCCCGTCGCGGCTGACCCACCTTGGAACGTCGATTTGAACGTCCGCCATCCCCGCGAACCGTGGAACGTGAGGACGATCTGGCGCTTCTGGCAGATGGAGTCCTCGAGAATCTGATCCTTCTGGGATTCTGCGATCATTTGTCCCGTAGTCATTCGATCCCTTGCCTCCCGCTTATTCTGCGTTCCTGAGGGCCTGCCGCAGCCTGGTTTGGTTACTCTCTAAACGTTCGTCGGCCATGAACGCCAGACCGACGACCACTTCGCCCGGCGTCCCACCTTCGGTGACGTTGCTGACGCGTGCGTTCAGGTTGAAGGGGGTAATCGAGGCACCCAGGCCAAACGTCACGCCAAGCACCTGTCCGACTTCCAGACGAGCGGCGTCCCGCACAGCCAGGCGGCAGGCCATACCCTCCGCGCTCAGATTGAGCATGAGCGCTTGCCCCAACCACTCGAAATCAACGTCTAATCCGGACAGCGAGACTTCCGTCCTTCCGCGCAAGCGACGGCGCGGACTGCGCCTGCGATCTGTCAAGGTCATCGTCTCCGGTCTGCGGACACGGAGTGTCGTCGTCTCAGCCGGCCCGGGTTCGTTGGTGCACTGGCTCTCGAAGGCGTAACGGAGCTGGTCAACCTCGATGACGGCTTCGAGTTTCGTCTCCCGCAGCTTCCCAATGCCCTTGGCGTTCAACCGGCTGAATTCGAGAGTCAAGTCGTATCCTTCACTTCCGGTAACGGTGCCGGAAAACGCAAGAACAGCGTTCTCGCCTCCGGGACGAACGTGAATGGACGCACGTTGTCTGACGGCTTCGTCCAACAGCTTGGCTGTGGCCTGCTTGTCTACCGTAACCGTGGTGCGGGCTGGTTCAGTCAGGACTCCAGCCATGGCCCAATCCTCCAACCGAGCCGGCGATATTCTATGCAGCCCATTCGGGCGACAAACCTCGGCGCTCAGCCATCGCGCTGCCACAATGTGACACTTGCGGAGCAAAGGCCACCCTTTCCGGATCACCAACGTCCGCAACTCGGCCCGACAGGTCGGGCACGCGCGGAACGCGCGCCTCCTCAACTCTATGATTTCGGGTGCGACCCAAGCCTACTTAACTGGGTTTGTCGGCACCCGATAATGGCCTCCGTCGCCCGGTACAACTTGGCAGTGAGTTAGCGGACCGGTGTCGGCATTCGACCGCTGGATGGGGCGATCACCCGTCCCGGCATGTTGAAGGCAGCGACACGGTATCGGGCGGTTGCTCGGCGAGGGCCGAACGGCGAGGTCGATAAGATCCCGTCAACGTTACGAGCAGACCGGGCAAGGCAACCGTAAGGACCACCAGCCGAATCATGAATGCGACACACACGATCTGAGATGGACTTCCAAACGGCTTCAGGAAATAGAGGTAGGCCAGTTCGACCGTCCCAAGACCCTGCGGAGGACCGGGAAGGGCTTGGATCACCGCACCCGTATAGAAGTACGCATAGTATTCCAGGACGTTTCCGGCGTGGGCGTCCATGGACAGGGCGACCGCAACGGTGAAGTATGCACCGATGGCAAGCACTTGCAGAACCAGCGTGCAAGCGATCGACGCCGCGAGGATGGCCTTGCAGTCCATCAATGCCTGGGCGGTCCCGTCAATGCGCTGAAGCTGCCCGAAGGCGGGCAAGCGTTCGAGCAAGCGGCGCGGCAGAAGGTGCTTCCGGATCGTCTTCGAGAAATAGAGGAACGCACAAACGAATCCAACACCAAGCACAGTCAGGATGTAGGGGCGGAACTCCGCCAGACGGCTGTCGCTCGCGCTGACCAACGTAATCACCCCAACGCACACGAGTAGCGTGCCAAGACCAATCGCCCGGTCAAGGAAAATCGTTGTCGCCGCTTCCGTCTTCCGATCCGTGTGCGTGGTCAAGAAGTAGGCTTTGAAGACGTCTCCCGCGTTCGAGCCCAGCGGTGTGGCGAAGTTCAGAAAGTTCCCGGCGAATGAGAGCTTGATGCACTCCCAATAGGCGAGGCAAATACCCTGTGCTCGGAGCAACCATTGAAGCCGAATGCCCTGAAAGATGCCCACCGGGAAATGGAGCAACAAAGCGAGCAAGAGAAACGTTGGTCGGCTGCTGTGCCAGGCACTTATGAGTCCGAAAGCGATCCGCGGGTTGCCATGATCGTCAACGGCGACATCGTCTCGTCGCACCGTCCGCACCTGACCGTCAACAAGCCGAAAGGTGATCGGGTCACCGTCCTCGACGACCGTACCGACGAGCTTGACCTCGCCATCGGCCAGCACGAGATGATCGTGCAGGGTGACACCGCGCAGCACAAACCACAGGGCAGCCACACAGATAGCGATTCGCAAAACATTGAAAAGCTTTCTCTTGCCGGGTGCTGTCACTCAACGGTTCCCAAGAGGATGTTCGCCTACGCACTAGCCGTCGCCGTACAGCCTCGAAGGCGGGACGCGGGGCGTGTGCAGGTAGCCGCCCCACCGCAGGGAGCAGCCGCTCCACCGCAGGTGGTGGTAGCCGATCGTCTCTGAATTGTAGGTCGGTCAGCCGGTGGAGTCCTCGTGAATCCGATTCAACGCTTGTAGGAACGCGGCCTGGAGCGCTCTACCCCACTCCGTTGTCCCGCGTGTCGGGTGGCACGGTCCCGCCAAGGGTGGGACCGTGATCTCGGATTCCAACACGGGGCCGCCAGCAGCGGACCCGTGCCACCCGCGCGGACTTGGATTCGACGTGTGACAAACCCCTAGCGTTTCTCGGCCCAGGGCAGGACAGCGGACTCCGCCTGTGCCTCGTGCCATGAAGAATCCCCGGCTTGGATCGCGGACCGCCAACCGGTCTCCAATTCGCCAAGGGTCATGTTGTCGTAGCGCGCGGCAAGAGCCGCGGGAACGCTCATACCCCCCTTCAGATCCTTGATGAACCCGGCCAGAGAGTTCTCGCTCAGATCGCGAAGGAAGGCGATGATGCTGTGCGCGATCGGATACTGGTGAACCTCGATCGGCCCGGTGCTGCGAAGCAGCTCGCCGATCGGCCAACCATATCGCACGTACTGCCTCGCCAGAAGGTCGGCGTTTTCTCCGTTGGGGCACCGGTCGCCCAAGACACGTTCGGCGATCATGTCGGCGTATCCTTCGTTGACCCAATGCGGGATGAGCCTCGTTGAGTACAGGCGGTGCAAAAACGCGTGCGTCGCTTCGTGGACAAGCGTGCAGGCGAAGCGGTTGAAGTCCTTCTCCTTGTGGCCTTGCCGCAAGAGCACGACGTGCACGTGCCCGTTCTCTTGAATCGACCTCGTGTACCCGATCGCGTTGGTGCCGTCGTAGCCGTCAAAAAGTCTAGCGAACTTCTTGAAATGCGCCTCGGATCGCCAGCAAAACACAGGACACTTGGCCAAAAACACCTGGTCATTCGGGTCCAAATGGAAGTGTTCGCAGAGAGCGCTGTACACCGCCTCGCACCAGCCGGCGAGCTTGTCACGATGTCGTCGGGTCCAATCCGTCCAAATCAAATAGTGGTCGGTCTCAACGAGGGCCACCTGGCTACCAAGCACCTCCTGCGCTTTCTCCCCGAACGTCCGGTAGACCTCGAGGACCTGTCCTTGATGATCCACCAATGGGCCCGAGGCGATCGGCACACCCTCAGAACCGGTCACCCCGCCACGCAGACGTTCCGCCAGACCGGGCGGACGCGAATCGTCAGATTCGCCGTTGGATAGCTCCGCATCGTCGATGGGAAAGCCTGGCTCAACGCCCCATCGCTCCGCGCGGCGTCCGTACTCACCAACGGCCTCGTCGATCAAAGGCCCGTACGCGCGGTCGAGCTTTCGAGCCTGACGAAACTCTCGTAGGGCAAGATCGCTACGATCTTGTGCCAGCATGAACAGCCCCAGTTGGAAGTAGTCCTCAGGAGTGAGTGCCCCATCCCCACCACGCTCGAAGACCAGCAGGGAGCGCTTCGTTCGACAAGCACACTCGCTCTCCAATTCGCCCCATGCAAAGACGTACGGAGTCGCCTCGTGCACGATGACTAGGCCATGGTCGTTATGGTCAACCACCGGACCGCCGATCGCGCCTCCGGTTCGCAGCTTCAAGTCCACTCGAATCGTCTCGGTCTGACCCACGGCGACGCTGGCCACAGCGACAACCATCACAATCGGACTCGTCAACCCGAGAGCGATTCTGGCCGGGCGAATGCTTTGCTGGTTCCTGGAACTTACGCAAGTTAGTGGAACGGGACTCATTGGAGCATATCATCCACGCGAGTGTCCGCCCGGTTGCATCCGTCGCCCAGCACCTTCAGGGCAGGGTTGCGCCCGACAAGCTGTCGGAGCTGGGCACGGTTTAAATGCACCTCAAGTTCGACGCACTCCGTCTGATAGCGCCGATCGCGGACCTCGGCCAACCGACCGATCTCGCTTAGCAACTTGCCTTCCGCATGGGGGATTTGCAGGACCACGTCGATCGTATCACCCTGCATTCGATAGGATACTTCAGCGCTGAGCCGATCGAGCCCCTCGCCCGTCAGCGCCGAGATACGCATGACTTTGGGTCTATGCGATATGAGCAGCTCTGCCATGGACGTGTCATCCGCAATGTCCATCTTATTTAGGAGGGTAATCTGCGGGATCTTGTCGCATCCCAGGCCGGTCAACACGTCATCAACCGCTTCCATCTGTCCCCATGCAGTAGGCGACGAGATGTCCACCAAGTGCAAAAGGAGGTTGGCGTGAATCGCTTCCTCCAGCGTGGCGCGAAACGATGCCACCAGATGGTGCGGAATATCCCGTACAAACCCGACGGTGTCACTCAGCAGAACGAAATGCCCCTCACCCAAGTCCCATCGGATAGTCTTGGTGTCAAGCGTGGCGAAGAGCTGGTCGGCAGCGTAGCGACCCGCCCCTGTGAGCTGGTTCATCAGCGTGCTCTTACCGGAGTTCGTGTATCCAACCAGCGAGACCGTAAACTGGTCGCCGCGGGATCGAACCTCGCGCTGCTTGCGGTGATCGATCTGGGCTATCTCGCGCTTGAGGTAGGCAATCCGGTCTTTGACGATCCGACGGTCGATCTCGATCTGCCGTTCCCCGGGCCCGCGAGTCCCAATACCACCAACCACACCGGCTGAAGTCCCACCACCTGCGCCCGCGATCCGTTCGAGGTGCGTCCACATCCCGCGGAGCCGAGGCGAGGTGTATTGAAGCTGCGCGAGCTCGACCTGCAATTGCGCCTCCCGGGTCTTCGCCCGCGACGCGAAAATGTCTAAGATAAGCTCGCTTCGATCGATGACCTTACGACCGACCGCCTGCTCCAAACCGCGGATTTGACGGGGTGTCAGGTCATTGTCAAAAATCACTACGTCCGCGTCTGCGGCGCCGACACGCTCGACCAGCTCCTGCAACTTTCCCTTCCCCAACGCAGTCCCGGCGGTCAGGCTCATCCGCTTCTGGACCATCGAATCAGTGATCTCCGACCCAGCCGACACTGCTAGCGCGCACAGCTCGCCCAGCGGATCGTTCAAGTCCCTTTTTGTGTCCGGCAATATAACCCCGACCAGGACCGCCCGTTCAGGACGCTCCTCCGGCTCGCCCAATGATCGCCCGACGCGTAACGGTGACGGCCGCTGCGAGCCACGAAGGTCATTGACAGTATGCGAACGTATGGAGTGGCGTGTTCTGCTCACCATCTCATTCTACTGATCGACATGTGAAAAAGTCAATTGACTCGTCGCCGGTTTAGCAGTCGGACGCCACAGACAGTCGAGTGGATCGCCCCGTCTGCGTCGACGGATCATTATGGCCCTAATTCAGGGCCTGGTGCCTCCCGCGCCGGATCGAACGCATAAACGCGACGCAGCCGCCCCTCCTCGACAGCGCTTGTGACGGAAAGGATCGAAAGCAAGGGGTTCTCGTAGTCTGGGCGGATGGCTGTGATCTTGCCGATCGTCATAGCTGCTGGAACCACCTCGTCGGTCGGGTCTGACAAGACGATGTCACCAACCTGTATAAAGCCTTCGTCGACTTCTCGCCGGTCCGCGTCGGCAATCTCCATCATTCCCCGCCCCCGGCCCACCAACCAGAAGCACCGCGCAAGAAGCTCAAACCCATCGTCCGTAAACCGCCCGATTTTGACCTTCATGGCTGTGTCAACATCGCTGAGAAGCCTCACACGAGCGGTATGAGTTCCGACCTGTTCAACCACACCAACGAGGACCTCCCGAAGGAGAATAGCCATCCCATCACGGACGCCTGCATCCGTCCCTCGATCAATCGTGAAGACGCTGGAGGTGACGGGAGACCCCGATCGGACCCCCTGCAGACTTCCTGCATTGATCAGTCTCGAAGATCGCCACGGTAACAGATCCTTGGCGACCACTTTGGCAGGTATGAGTCGCCCGCGAGCACCAATTCGACCAACCTGAGAGCCCCAAACACGCGTCTGCGTTAGAATGTCCACTTCCTGTTCGAGCTCTCGCACCCGGGCAGTCAAGGCGGCAACCTGGTGCTCGAGGGCAGCCTTCTCGCGTCGAGACACGGTGTGCTGCTCACCGGAGACAGCCGGCCTTTCCGGTGCCACCGAGTCACCGATCGAATCCACGGCGGCTGTCGTGGCATGTTGAAACGGGACAAGGACTTGTGCGATGCCACAAAGCTTGCAGGTCCACGTCCTGGGAAGCAGAAGGACGGCCACGGATACGACGAAAAAGGCAACAACGTAGTTCCGTATTCGCCGCCTCTGAAACCAGCGCCGACGCATCTCCCGACTTTGCACCAAGGCAGATTCACCCGCTCCCGAAGACGAAGACTTCAGGCCGCCGGACGGCGGCGTGATACGGTCCCGCCACGCGGGGTCGTGATGCCGGATTCCAACACGGCCCCCCCCGAGGCGAAGCCGTGCCATCCACCGGGTCAGGAGCACACAACCCTAGTAATCATCCGCATCGGACTCCAGCGTGTCCTTCCAAGCCCCTAAGTTCTCAAGATACACGCTGGTGCCGCGGGCAACGCAGCTCAGCGGGTCATCAACCAGCTTCACATCCAGCGAAGTGACCTCTGAAAGCCTCTTATCCAGACCGCGAAGCAAGGCACCACCGCCAGCCAAGTAGATCCCGTTCTCGACGAGGTCAGCCGCCAACTCTGGTTCGGCCGCCTCCAGTGTTCTGATGACGCAATCCGCGATCTGGGCCACGGGTTCGTTCAACGCCTCCCGGATTTCCTCACTCGATACGAGACATTTGCGCGGCAGCCCGCCGACCACGTCTCGCCCGCGAACCTCTCGGGTCATCTCTTCTTCCAGCTCGACAATCGAGCCGATCTCGATCTTGACCCGCTCCGCAGTCTGCAGACCGATCATCAGATCATACTTGCGTCGCATGTAAGCGATGATGGCTGCGTCCATCTCGTCACCAGCGACACGAATGCTCTGTACCACGGCGATGTCGGCAAGAGACATGATGGCCACTTCAGTCGTGCCACCACCGACGTCGACGATCATGGAAGCCGTGGCTTCACCGATCGGCAGCCCTGCCCCAATGCCAGCCGCCATGGGTTCCTCGACAAGATAGACGCGGCGAGCACCGGCCCGCTCGGCCGAGTTGTACACGGCTCGCTTCTCAACCGCAGTGATGCCCGAGGGGACGGCGATGACGACGCGTGGGTTGACGAACCGGCGACGACCGTGCACTTTGCGGATGAAGTACCCCAGCATCGCCTCGGTTATGTCGAAGTCGGCGATGACCCCGTCTTTGAGGGGCCGAATTGCACTGATCGATCCGGGTGTTCGGCCGAGCATCTCCTTGGCCACCTGCCCAACCGCGTTGCCGTTTCGAAGAACCTGGTTAGTGCCGCGTCGGACCGCTACCACAGACGGCTCGTTCAACACGACTCCCTCACCCTTGACGCACACTAAGGTATTGCACGTGCCTAAGTCGATCCCCATATCGACGCTGAACATGCCAAAAAGGGGGTCGAAGATCACCGGGTTCCCTTTCCACCACTCCTACAGGAAGTCGACCTGATCACGCCAATCGATCGAACAATCCACCCGCACGGTCGCCGACCTGCGACAACAGTCAACACCGTACCCGCGCCTGAACGGTTCGGCCGGTTTCCGTTGTCCTCGCGAGGTTGCAACACCAACGCCCCGATTCGTACCGCTGGGGCCTCGCGTCGCCCGTGCCGCGCGATGTCAGGCGCCGACGAACGGGTTCCAGCTACCGAACAACTGTTGGCTTCGTGCCGCCAAGTAAACCGTCGCTGTAACAACCAAGACCGTCGCAATGATCAGCAGAACGGTATAAATATTGTTCCGGGGTTTGACATCAGCCGGACGCTCACCCATTGGAGACTCCGTTGTGTTATCTGATATCAGCAGTTGGGTTTTCGGCCACCGCGTGACCGGCAACCGCGGCCCAGTCGCTTCCTAGCCGGCGGACTCCACAAGCGCGAGCGCATCCGTAATATCGTCGCCCACCTGCGGTGTCATGTTCCCCCGAAGGAGGCGACCCGCCGACTGGTTCGGATCAACCATATTCACTTGGACATCACCCACGTACTGCCCCTGCCGGTGGATCACAAAGACCATATCCTTCCGAACACCGTCCGCGCTGCCGACACTGATCGTTACTAGACTTCCCGACACCTCCAACACCTTACCACGAATCGCCCGCGCCGCCACCGGTGTGACCGGGGTGACACCCGGCATGGCAGCACCAGCGGGTTCTTCGAGCGTCATGGCTCGCGACCGCGTACCCCCAGCCTGAGCAAGTCGTTCGTTCTCTGTGCGAAGGATGTTGATCTGTTGTTCGTAGTGCCGCTGCTGTTCCAGCAGGACATCGATTTGCGCCGTCAGCTCATTGACCCTGTCACCTAAGTCAATGTTCCGCTGCTGCAAGTCGATCTGCGTGCTCTCCAGATCGTCACGTTGTTTGAGATACTCCGACCGGGCTTTCTCGGTCGCTTGGAGCTGGGCAAATAAGCCACGGTTCATGGCTTCGGCGCTGCTGCGCTCAGCCCCCGCCTTCGCAACCTCAGCCCGAAGCTGCGCCGCCTCGTCACGGGCAGCTTGCAACTGGGTCTCCAGCTCACCGATCCGCTCGAGCTTTAGTTGCACGTCATCGCGGAGGGTGGCCAACAAGGCAGCATTCGCGGCGATCTCATGCCTCAGGGCCGTATCGGCTACCCGAGCGTGCTCTTGATACTTATCCGCCAAATCGCGCCAGTTCGGTGTTCGTGCCACCACCGCAACCGTCATGGAGGTAAACGCGATGCTGAAGAGAACTAGCAAAACGATGAATACTTTCGTCAGGATGCTCAAGGATCGTCTCCTTATCCAGCGGTTGCTTGAGCTAGCCTGCGGGCGAGTCGCGCCGACGGCAGACACTCTGGCCGCTCGATGCGGGGCGCCATCCCCACCACGGGTCTGGATCAAGGTATGGTCGTTCTACGCCACCGCCTGACCCCCGGACAGGCAAGCCCAACCCGCCAATCCTGGGGCCATCCATGTTGTGCGAACCTCGCCCGCACCCGGGCGGATGCGCTCCTATATCGCACTCACCCGGTTCTTTCAACCCCCCGAGCCCGCGATCCTGTGATTTTGCCGTTTCAGCGCTGGCTGCGTCACCCTGGGGCCATCGCCAGGTTTGCCAACCACAAGGCAATGGAGGCGGAACCATACCCGATGACACACCCCGCTGTGGCGCCCTCGAATTGCGAAAACGTCTCGCAGGTGTCCACTCATGGCCTTGCGCCACCTCGGCAGCCCAACATTGCAGGATGGCCTGAACGTGCGCCAGCCGCAGTCGCGTCAGGCACCTGCGAAGCCTAGAATGCTCTGAAAGGCCGGCACAAACCGGCTGGGCTGCGATTCGAATCATGGCCGATGTGAGGACCCAACCAACCACGATCCAGGCGGAGGAGCCAGTCGTGCAACCCGTCCCCCCTCGCTACTGGTGGCTCAAGCGGATTTTGGCCACATCAGGCGTTCTCCTGGTGGGGCTGGTCGGCCTGCGACTGTGGTGGGGATGGGACGCGCATCGGCGCCTGCAAGCCGAAATCGACCGTTGCATCGCCGCCGGCGAGCCGGTCTATCCGGCTGATTTCAACCCCCACGTGACCATCCCGGACGACCAGAATGCGGCGAAGTTCCTTCAGGACGCCGAACTCGCCCTCAACCTCACCCAAGAGCAGGATGAACTGATTGACACGCTTGTCGAGAATCCGGCGCGAGTCTCCGACCATCTTACGAGTGTACGTGGCATCGCCGACGCCAACGAGGCGGCGCTCGGGCTTATCCGCAAGGCCACGTCTCTGGACCAGGTCGACTGGGGTGTACGATTCAGAAGTCCAGCGATCGGTGCGCTTCTTCCCAACCTGTCGGGTCAACGTACGCTCGCCCGGCTCCTTTGCGTTTCCGCGGCCCAGCAACATGCAACTGGAGAAGACCAGGAGGCCGTGGAGACGATTCGTCATATACTAGCCCAGGCAGACCGCATTGATCTCCACCCGACGCTGATCGCACACCTGGTAGGGCTTGCAGTTCGGGCAGCAGCGGTGCGACAGATCGAGTGGATCACACCAACTCTGCAGGTCAGCGCCGACGGCGCAACAGGGGCTGATCAACGGCCACATTCGGCAGCGCGGCTGCAACTGGAAACCCTGATCGCGGGCCTACTGCGCGAGGAGCAATCGGAAAGAGCCCACGTCTGGGCAATGTGGTCTGAACGGATGTGGGAATTGGATGTGCTGCTGATGATCGATCGCGGCGACACAACGCTGGGCCAGATGTTCGTTGGCGGTCCGATTACGGGTAGCGGCATTGGTAGTGGCATTCGCGAGAGGGTATGGACGCTCCTGTTTATGCCCGCGTGGAGGACGGATGGGTTGAGATCATTTCGATACATGAGTGAGCTCGCGAACGCGGTCCGTAGTCCCACGTACTCCGGTGCCCATCTCGTGCCACCAGTCGAAGGTTGCTCGCACGGCCCACGGGCGCTTCTGCGTCCCTTCACTTGCATGATCCTGCCGGAATACGATTCTTCAATTCTCATCCAATATCGCCTGATCGCCGAGCGGCGTATGGCAGCCACGGCCCTCGCCATGCGCCTGTATGAGCTTGAGCACGGGCATCGACCGTTGGGCCTCGCTGAGCTCGTTCCAGACTATCTTCCCGCAGTGCCGCTCGATCCATTTTCCGACGCGGACATGCCGCTCGGCTACCGCCCTGAAGCATCGCCCCCGGCTCTCTACAGCGTTAATCGCGATGGGAAAGACGACGGCGGGCAGTACGCTTTACAGGATGACGGATCGGTGGATAGGGAGATCCTCGACCTCATTTTCTTCCTGAACGGCGACCGCCCCTACCCGACTGAGAGTGAAGCTCAGGACAACACGATGCTGGAGTCAGACGAGCGAAAGGACGAGCCCCGCCATAATCAGGACGAGGAGAGGCACGACCCAAAAGGATAGCACGCCGAGTCCGATCCACAGTGACAATACGCACCCCGAAACCCAAGGTATGCGCCATCTCTTTTGCGGAGCCAGGCGCGCTGCCAGTCGACCCACGTCCAGACACCACACGACCCACTCAACCAGCAATACGGCAATTGTAAAAGCAGCCAATCCCAGGCTGAAGGTGGTGTCCCAGGTAAGCCAACTCCCGGACGCCGCGACAACCGGCAAGACTGTGATCGCAAGTGGACCACTGGCGTAGTAACTCAGCGCGATCGCTCGGTTCTGAAGCTCGACAGGCAGGTCTCGTGGGCGGAAGAAATAGCTCGGGACTCCAGTAGCCGCGATCAGAAACACAAGGACGCAGCCGAGGAACACTCCCATCTGCGACGCGGCGCCAAAACCCACGCCGTACCACTCGCCGGTGAATGGGTTATCTGCGGTGAAGAGATAGACGCCAGCGGTCACGAGCAGTATCGGCAGATAGGCGTGCGCAATCGTCACCCAGCGAAAGCTCTGTGAGTCTCGGTAGCTGACCGGCCGGGCCAGTTCGTCGCAGAATCGCGGGTGACAAAACGTCGCAAGCCAGATCGTCTTCCAGTAGGCCCGAAACCGACCGATCTCCTTGCGATGGGCCCAGGGGATTCGGGAGATCGTGACCCGGATCCCTTCGAGCGACCGCCCACACTCGGGACAGCGATCACTCGTCAAACCGCGAAGGTTGTACCCACACTCCTGGCAGTACAGATCGTGCGGGATCGCCGCGCGCTCCGACGCGGCGGGTTTCTGAGAGCCAGCATCGCTTGTGGGGTCGGTCGACGAATCCATGTTACGCCCGGAGTATAACCTGCCTGCCCGCGAGTCGGACATGCGGGTCGAGTCTCGGCAACGGCAGCCCGAAGCAAGCAGAGCACGAGACGTGGTGTGGTGGGCCCGCCGTAACCTCACCCGATACGGCCTCAGGCTGAGGGCCTGTCCTGGAATACCCGGGGTTTAGTCCCGGCGCGCCGGGACGCCGCCCCCGGACAGCACCGATTCCCTCTGGCCACAACGACCCTGAATTGGTCGTACTCATTCCTCGGGTCCCAACGGCCCACACCCGCCGGCTCATCCTCCAAGTCCTCGGCGAATAACCCCTGTCGCGCAAGTTCGGGCCTTTACCGGCGCGCTACACCTCCTCTCGCCAAGAGCATAGAGCCTCATACGCCAGGCGACTTGACGCTAGGCTTCGCCGGACCCCTGCGAAATACCTTCGCCCACCGCTCGATGTACCCGTCAGTGTTCTCCTCACCGAGATGCTGCCGTAGTGGGTAACAGCTTCGCCACGGAGCCGCTTCACTTGTAACGTGATCCGCTCGCTTATCCGCATCGAGTGCTGCCACTAATCGACTTTCTTTAAAGCGATTCAGGAGAAAATGGAAGCGACACATTTTAGCGGCTGGGGGCGTCTGTGTATCCCTCTTCGAATCGGGCTTCGCGCGGTGCATCTGGCCGAATGCCGAGAATCGTGCCAGATTATCGCCGATGACACCCTTACAGATCTGACAGTCACATACCTTGTCGAAGAACTCCGACGGAGTCGTGATACCAACGTCTGGAAAGCATCGCTGTATGTCAGGAACACCGACCCGTTTTCGGATCGGCGGCAGGTAGTATCTCACAGTCGGGGCGGCAACACCTATGATCTTCGCCACGTCGCTCCTTTCGCCGTACCCAACCCCGTGGCTGATTCCGGTCAGCCCATCATGCGCCAGAAGCAGGCTGAAATACCCGCCATGCAAACTGTAAACCAACATCTTCTGGCCAAGACCGAGAACGATACGACGAAACGCTTCGAGCTTATCTAGAGAGGCATTCAGTTCGTCAAAGCCATCGAACCAAAGCCAAACACCTGCGACTTTGGTCTTTGGAATCTCGTCAATCAACTCGCTGACGAGGGTAGAATCTGCAAGACATGCATCGTTCGCACAGATAACAGCATGGACATCTGCGTCCGGCTCGAGGTTGACCGACCGGCGGGCCAAATCCATCCCGACCGCAAATCCGTCATCGGCCCACTGTTCATGGACGTAGAAGTATGGAGCGAACACCGCAGCCGGTGTACCGATTCCCTCAAACTCCTGTTTCAGGACTTCATCCTCTTCTATTTCCGTTTCAATGAGCTTGCCGATTCGTTGTAGCTGATAGTCAATGACACCTTTGCAGAACTTGTCGCGATCAGCATTGGGGATTGTGGACGGATCAATGGCAGTGCACGCCTGGCCATCATTCACGCTATTGCTGAACCGTGACCCCAGCGCACCAGCGAGATTCGCATAAGAGTCCTTCACCGCAGTCAACTTCTTCTTTGTCTTGCGGTCTGTCCGCGTGGACTTCAACGCATCCAGATCGGTCCGCTTCTTTCCTGTGCTCGGATCAATGTACGGTCCGAAGCAGTATGTCATTGGGTCAAGATAAAAGTGAATATCGGCATCGGGACCACGGCTCTCGCAGATCCTTTGGCGGAGCAATGCCAAGAGACTGGCTGTCGCCGTCGGTGTGATTTCCAGCAGGTTGGCGCCAAGCATCAGAGCGTCAAACTCAGCGGCCAGCTTAACGAAATACTCCTTTTCAGCATGCGCGCCATAGCGGAGCACGACTTGGGGCTGTTCGATGCTCATGAGGAAGCCGCTTCCAACAGTTCAATATAGAAATCACGGTAATCCGCCACGACGACGGTCGATTGCTGCGCCGGACATAAGACCACGCACCGGCGGCCCGGCTGCACTCCAATCAATCCGAGCCCATGTTGTTCGAGTAGAGGAATTTCGACTCTTCTAGCTGCCCTCCAAGGGAGCGCCAGGTATACTTGATCCGCACAAAGCTGATAAACGAGCCCCTGCTCGAACGCCCGTGTCCAGCGGGACAGCTTTAGTTCGACAGCAACGGTCGTTTGCATGGGACGAGCGTATCCGTACAGATCGATGCTGTATTCAAAGAATTGTAGTTCATCCTGCTGACGTCCGAACCCACGACGCCGCAACGACCGTTGTACCGGGGCTAGAAGTGCAGCTTCGTTAGGAAAGGTCGCCATGCTTGCCCTTGAGGCTCTCGAACTTATTGACGGAATGCATGATCCGCCAAGTAAACGCAACCGTTGCACAGACGATTGATCCAGATAAGAACAACGCCACAACGTGGGGCCAGTTCGACTGACCTGGCCACACTTCGAATCTTGACAGTGCGGCGAGCAGCACGAAGATCCCCGACGCCACGGCTAACGCCAAGGTCAAGCGCCGGAGCCAGATCATTGAGTCCGTGATGCGCGTGTCAGAAATATCGAGAGACCTGAGGGACTTGAGCATCTCAACATCAGATTTGACGAAATCCCGAACTGCGTCGCGCAGCGCTTCTCTTCCGGTTACCGCAATCTTCGGCTGCGTGTCAACCGGAGTGCCGTCGGGCTGCAGAAGCTGCGAAATCTCGACGGAAGAGTCCTGCGTCAGGATTGGTTCAAATACGTCGACGAGTGATTGCGCAATTGATCGGAGCACCCTTCCTCTGAGATCTCTTATTTCTTCTTGCGGCTGTTTTCCGAACTTTGATTCCCCATGCAGCTTCCACACCGCGAGGACTGCTGCTGGGCAGAGCACGCCATGAACTGCAAACCCGAGTCCAACAAAATCAGCACTCAATTAAGTGCGCCTTTGCGTAACACTTTGTCTCGAATCTCTGATTCACTCGTCCATCCCTCATCTTCGTATTTAGTGTAAACGTAGTAAAGAAGGTCCTGAAGGGAGTAATTGGCGAACTTCGACTTCATCCTGCGGATGCCATCGACGAACGGCTGGTCTTTCGCATCGTCGAGAAGCTTCTTCACCCGTTCCAATCCCTTGTCGGTTAGCGTGAACCTGCGTTCCTCAAACGAGTCTGCGGTGCCTGCTTCGGATCGACTATGCACGCTTTGGAACGGGCGAGCATCATCGCCCATCAGATGCTCGAACGACAATTCCTCGATCTCGGCCGCTTCCGCTTCGGTCGCCTCTCCCTGATCTTCGCCTTTGATGAGGCCCAGATTTTCCAGGAGTTCCAATTCATCGTAGAGCCTTCGAGAATATGGACCGGCCTTGTACGCTTTGAACGCGAATGCGTGATCGACTTCTTCGATACCTGCTTCTTTCCAAAGAAGAAAGAGCAGCTTCTGAAGACGTGTCATACCTCCGATGCCAACAGGTGTCGCCCCGGATTCGTCGACTCCCAAAAGGAGCAAGAGCAGTGATTGACGTGAAATGGTTCGTGCGTTGCCCATAGGTGCCTCCCGTGTCTTACGTGAACAGACGGTTCCGGGACTGTCCTGGGTCTCCCCGCAATCGTAGCGTGCGAAACGAGAACCGCCCACACCTCCTGTAACAGCCCTTCGCCCCCGCGCGATGCCCGCCGGATCCGGAGGGTATGCGAAGTCGGTCAATACGCAAGCCGTATCGGGACGACCCTGCGGCGCATTAAGGAACTTCAGTACCACGGTCGACACTCATGCGCATCATCCGCGAGCGGTTCTTCATCGACCCCGCTCACCCTCATCAGTCTCGCGCATCCTCCGGACCCACAAGTGTTTACGGCGATCACGGACGGCCTTTGGGAGCTGCCAGCGGGGAGGGCCGGTCGGGGCGCACACTACGGCATGGGCTGCCAGCGCAGCTATGTGTGTCTCGATTCCGTGCACCACCCGATCCTGAGAATCGCCGTTCCTGACCCGCAAACGCCGATTGTCTCTCGCGGTGGTTCGAGATCCAGCCCTGCTCACGGACCAGCGCGCATGTTCTATCGGTCGAGGGACACGCACACGCTGACACGGTCCCGCAAACGACTGGACGCCGCGACGTAGCATTTCGAGCGCGCGCCCACGAAGTTATTCCCAGCGGAGAAGCCTGGTTCCCCTGGGTCCCGGGCGACGCCGATCGTGCGCGCGTTGAACGCCGGCCACGATCAAGAGGACAAGAAGAAAATGAAAAACAAAGAAAAAGTTGACAAAACGAAGCCAAAAAACCGCACTGGCGCTATCGAAAACGCAGACCCTCGCCGAAAAACGAACCCAATCGAACCCATCTACGGACCGAAACGAACCCATCCGCCGCCCGATCAAACCCAAACAAACCCACCGTTCCCAGTTCCCCGATCCCTGTTCCCCGTTCCCTGTTCCCCGCGCTCGCCCGTCTCCGCGCTCCGGCGGCGTCTTCCTTCCGGCGTCTCTTCGTCCCTCCGTCCCTGCGTCCCTCCGTCGCTTTGGCCCATGTCCCCTGCCCACCGAATCGTCCTTGCGCCGTGCAGCCTTGGACGTGGGTTGCAGACGAACATCCAGGCTATATAATGCGGAGTTCTCGACAAAGAGGCGGAGGTTTCGGACGGCGGAGCGTGATATGCCAAAAATGAAGAGTCACAAGGGGATCAAGAAACGCGTCCGGGTCACGGCGAAGGGAAAGGTGCGACACAAACGCCCCAACGCCGGCCACCTGATGAGCGGGAAAAGCGGAGGGCGCTGTCGTAACCTTCGCAAACCCGGGCTGCTAAAAGGACCGTTCCGACAGCAGATCAAGGTCGCCCTGGCGGGGGCGAAAGCGTAAGAAACGAGCTACCTGGCTGACGGCGATCCGCGAACGCCGAGTTGAAACTGAAACGGAGTTGAATTCACATGGGACGAGTAACCTACGGTGCTGCCCGAAATCGCAGGAAACGGCGTCTTCTTCGGGCTGCCAAGGGCTTCCGAGGTGCACCGGGGAAACGGCATCGGCTCGCCAAGGAGGCGGTCGTCCGGGCGGGCATCAACGCCTACCGTGATCGCCGGCGACGGAAGCGAGATTTTCGCGCTCTATGGGTGACCCGCCTGACGGCGGCATGCCGGATGCGGGGGATCAGCTACAGTCGGTTCATCTATGGGATCATGGCGGCAGAGGTCGAGCTCAACCGCAAGATCCTCAGCGAAATCGCCATCCACTCACCAAAGGACTTCGACGCCCTGGTCGAGCTGGCTGCTAAGCATCAACCCAAGTCGGCGGCGGCGTAGGAAAGGCGAAACGCCAAAACGTCCAAAAAAACCAAAACGCCGAAATGCGAGAACACAAGCGTTTCGGCGTTTTTTTATGTGCTGAGACGCGACAGCAGGAACGTGCACGCAAAACCTGCAGCAGCTAAGCCCGTACCGACGACGTAATCGCTTGCCTGCGAAGTGGGCTCAAAGGGCCAGATCCCCACAACCGAACCCAGAAGAATGCCCAGCAAAAGCCCCAGGCTGAACGACTCGTACCGGTGCAGCATCCACTTGAGAAGGTTGCTCAATAGCACTAAGCTGAGCACCGCACCGATGCCCGTCGGTACGATCACTTGAGCAAAGACCAGCGGATCGCCCTTATCGCCAAGCGAAAGCACATAGTCTTTCCCAACGGAGACCGATGCCAGGATCGTCCCATAGCGATTCAGGATAAGCAGCATGTAGGCCCCTGAGATGCCTGGTAACACCATGGCCGACACGCCCAGGGCCCCGGCCGCCACGTCGCGAAGATAGCTGGGTTTGATAACGAACTCGCCCGCCGCCACGGCTGCCTTGACCGCCTCGCGGTCCGGTGGCTCCTCGTTCGTCACCGCGATCACCACCATCGCGGTGACTCCCAACGCTACGCCGACCACAGCCGGAGCGGTAAAGCACTTGATCATCTTCAACAGCAGCGGAGCTCCGCCCAGCGTCAGACCGATGAAGAGCGAGAACATCGCCCATCTGTGCAAGGTGACAGCCCGGCTTAGCGTTCCCGCCAGAGCGGCGATCGCCACCAAGGCGGCACAGCAAATGACCGCCAAGAAGGCAACGTTGCGCTTCGTGAGCTGCAGGCGTGTCACATCGGCGATACTACTGATGAACTCATTGTAGAGGCCCATGACCAGAATCATTGTGCCGCCGGAGACCCCGGGGACTAGATTGGCGAGTCCCATCAGAACGCCACCAACGATGGAACGCACGATAGGTAGCGGTCGGTGGCCAGGGGCCGCGGCCTCTCGATTACCGACAGCTTTTGTCGGCGCGCGTTCCTGGGTATTCGAGCGGCGTTGGGAATCGAGCATTCGCGCCCTCACACGACGAGACCGGCCCTCTGCAATCCGCGGGCCGATCATCCCATTAGAGAACAACGGTCAGGCGTCATGGGCCAGCCGGTTGGATCTTCCTCGGTTTTCGCTTTTGGAACAAGCGCTCGAATTCCTCGCGAATGCCTTGGAACGGTCTCGCCCGTACGGTTGGTCGAGACAGCGGTCCCGTCACGTGTAATTCGACAATGTCGCGCGAGGTACCCTCGATCACCTCGCTCAGGAGCGGGATCGCCGCCCAGCTGCGGGGGCCGACGTTGACAAAGCTCAGGTCCACACCTTGATCCGGCAGCGAGAGTGTTCCCGAGCCGACAAGCCCGAGAGCGCTGCCGCGGAGGGAGATGTCACGAAGCTGTATCCGGCCGCCGGAGATGAAGAACTCCGCCCGAGCGTCCTCGAAGACGTCTTCGTCGGGGACCGAAAGATTCAGTACGTTCAGAATCGCCAGGATAATCGGCAAGCGATAGATATGCCCGTCGAGAATCTCGAACCGTCCACCACCTTGCTTGGAGGAAGGTTCGCCGACGGCGCCTGACAGGTAGAAGTGGACGTCTGCGAGCCCGCGAGCGTTGATCGGCTTACGATCCGCCAGACGTATGTCGCGAGGGACATTGAGGAACGGTTCAATCTGCATCCCTTGGATCGTCGTTGCCAGACGGTACTCGGTCTGGCTGCCATCGAAGGCGACATCCACCTTGCCGGTCACCATTCCCTCATAGATCGTTCCCCGGGCCGGCTCCAACACCAAGAAGCCTCGGCCATCGGCAGCTCGGGCGAACGACCAATCAGCCTCGATTCGATTCAACCGACGCCCGAGCAGCTTCATCTCTGTCAAAGACAGCTCACCGCTAAGATTCGCTCCTCCCAATCGATCCGAGACCATGCCCGAACCAACGAGCACTCCGGAGATGCCCTCGATCTCCGCAGCACCCTGCAGGCTCACATCGGTGAGCTCCACATACCCGACGACCGACCATTCGGGCGGGTGGTCAGGCTTAACCTGCAGACGGCGAAGGGAATCAAGCCGCAGATTGATCAGACCCGCAGGGTGGAGATGATCCCACATCCCGGCCATCTGTTCCGGCAGCAGCGCCCGGAGGGAATCGTCCAGCTTCACGTCGGTTGCGCTCAGCTTGATGTCGGCTTCGTCTCCCGCAGCCGTCCGACGCATCTCAAGATCCGCGTAGAGGTTGGCTGAGCCGTAACGTGCCTCGATCCCGGTCGCTCGCATACCGGCGTCGTCGATCTCGACTTCGCCACAGACGTCATGGAGCGGGGTCGGCAACTTGGGGTGCTGCAAGTTTGCCCCCGTAAGCTGGGCAAGCGTACGGATCGACGGATGACCATTTGCCGGAGCCGGGTCCGTTTTGATCGTAGTCTCCGTGGCGACACGACCCTCGATGCCCCAATTGGCGAGAAGGTCTCGAATCCTCGCTGGCAGAGCATCACAAAGCTCGCGGTCCAGTTGAAGATTCTCCGTACGGATCGTGAAGTTGGGTGCAAATCGCCCCCCAGTCCAGCGGGCCGAGCCTTGAGCATGGATCGTCGCGTCTTTATAACGGCCGGTCAGGTTCTCGACCACGATTTCGTCGTTGGTGACTCTCAGGCGGCCGGCGACTCCTCGCATCTCGACCGGTATGGACGTGTGGCGAACCGTCGCATTGTTGAGCGTCACCTGCGAGGCGTATTGGACGGTACCATCCTCGGCATCAAGGGTGAGCGACGTCTGACAATCAAATCGGCCGACGGGGTTAAAGGCCTCGAGTCGTTGGCCAAGGTCAGCAGGTAAGGCCGAGAACAGCTTCTCATCGAATGCGACGTTGTCAGCGTCTATGGCCAGGTCGATGTCCGTCACTCGTGCCGCTCCGCAACCCACATTTCCGTTAATGCCGATCCGAGCGTCACCGCTGCTTCCGACGACGTCGACCACTTGAATCCTATCCTGGGCGACGACAAGTGTTCCGGTTAGGTGCTCAACGGGACAGGGGAACCAGGTGTAAGAGGCAAGGACGTCGTCAAGCGTAATCGTGGTGCGTGACTGCCATCGTGCCGGCATTCCCTCCTCGCCTCGGGGCTGAGTCAGCACGACGTCGACGTCCAGTCGGCCCCGCGGGTTGAAATGCTCGCCGATTTTGCGATATTGACTGGGGAGGCTGGCGGTCAGAGCGTCGTCGATCGGTATCCCAACTCCGCTGATGACGATCTCTTTTGCGGCCGCGTGCGTCGGTTTCTCGAGAAACCCGTTGACCGAAACGGTGCCACCGTTTCTTTCGCCCCGAAGGTCACGAATCCACAATCCCTCCGGCGTGTACTCGACTGACCCTCCCGTGGCACTCAAGCGATAGGGGAAGAAGCGACATGACGCGTCACCCTCTTTGGCGTCAAGGAAGAATCGGCGGACCACGACGGGCTCATTCCCGCCGGCCCGTTTGGTCACATCCATCTCGAGATCGGCGATGCCGTGCGGATCGTAATCGTGGTAGAAGGACACGAGCCTGGGCCATCGATCGATGAACCGGACTTCGGCGGGTGGACTATCGGGATCGGGTCGCGGCAGGTTCAAATCCTTCGCGGTCAGCTTGGCATCGAAACCCACGTCCTGAAGGGTCGTGAGTTTGTCGACGCCGCCGCGAAACGTGGCTTGCACCGTGCATTCGCTTCCGTGGAACGACCCGTCAAACTGGGCCACGATCTCGTCTGCCGTCACTTCTACACGCCCGTCGACCTGCTGGAAGTGAAGGTAGCGGTCCTGAGTCGGTAGTGCGTGTTCGTAGTCGTCGATGGGGATGGAGATAGACGCATCACGCAGTTCGATGGTGGCCGAGGAAGCGTCTCGGTGATCCGGTCCTTCACCGAGCCTGTAGTCCGAGGCACGCACAGTCCCGTCGAGTCCGAGCAGCTCGCACCAGGCGCCCGCTCCATCGTACCTGGCGTCGAGCGCGAGCATGACCGCCTCGATCGACATCCATGGGAGACCACCGCGGACGTTGCGGAGGTGGCCTGACTTCAGATCGATCTGCGAATGACCGCTTGAGACGCGGTCTCCCCCTTCCTCCCAGACCACATCGTAGACGCCCGGCTCTTGACGCGAGGGGAGTGCTCGAAGGCTGAGCCGCAGATCACCGACCGGACGGTCGCGGTCAGCCTCTCTGGAGATGACCGCGATACGGGCGTCGCGCAGGTCAAGGGACGGCATGGTGTCGGGTCCGCGCTCGGCACCTTCGGGAATCCTGAACAGACCTAGCAGGTTGGTGCGCCCCGCAGCAGCATCTCGGACAATCGAACAGGTGGGCTGCAACGCCACAATCGACCGAATCTTGAAATCACCGACGAGCGTCGACAGCAGATTGTGGGTGACCTTGGCTTCACGACAGAAGAAGACGCTCGGCAGCGGGCGGTCGACACCGACACGCATGCCACCACCTGACACTTCGTCCGTGATGGGATCCACGCTCACGTCAAAGAGACGAACACCGCCCATTAGCGAAAAGCTGGCATCCCCGACCCTCACCCGTCCCTGCGTAAACTGTTGGAGGTAGGCTTCCGCGATCGCCTTGATGCGCTCGGGTCTCGTATAGTGGTTCACCAACAGATACCCGATCACGACGATGACCAGCGGCAGCAAGATCAGAAGAATCCTGCGTCGCCCTTTGGTCCGGGAGACTTTCGATCGTTGCTTGGCTGGGTCAGCCGGTGACATGAGAGTCTCCCACGGCGACACCACGCCGGCGGTAATCCAACAGCAATACGAGGGCAAAAGCGGCAAGTACCTCGAGCATCGGAACCGCACCCAGACGATAGCGGACGCTTCCAACAAACAGGCTGTGCAGCAGCGTCAGATAGATGGCTGGCAACAGAAGAAACAACACAAGACGCCGTCCTTCACGGCTCTTTTTCCGCCACAACAGGATCGCTCCGATAGCGGATGATACGAAGAGAGGTATCATCCACAAGGCTGATATCACTCGCACGGATGGCGACTGATACGTATCGACGTTGGGAAGAGGATTCCACATCCGGGCGGTCTTCACACCCGCCAACCGGAGGACGCGGCCTGGATCGCTCCGTACAGCCTCAAACGACCGTTGCAAAAAGAAGCGGTTCCATTCTGCCTCGCTCTTGCCCATAACGGCTGGCATTTGCTTGGTGTTCCCCAGATCGCTTGCCCCAGTCGCCTGTGGCCCGACACCATCATACAACGAAATTCCAGCACGAGTCGTTAGCCAACAAGATTCGCCGAGAACCTGTCTGTTGCGTATTGCCCACGGGAGTAGTGCGGCAAAAACGATTGCCATCGAAATCACCGCACCGGTCAGGGCCCGGCGATCAAAACGGCGGCACAGCACGACAAAACACAACAGTGCAACTACGAACCCCAAGCTGGATTCGCGGATGTACGTCGCAAGGGACGCAAGCAGACCTAGCAGAATCCAGCGACCGAATGATTCTCTTCCAACTTCCGCAAGTGGCAAGCTCGCCCACATCAGGCCCACGAGCACGGCGACAAAAGCTGACTCCGTGAGCAAAAGCGAGGAGAAAAACACCAGAAATGGATCAAAGGCAACCAGCAGGCCAGCCGCAATCCCCGCCCGCCGACCGAACAGCGCCGAGGCCATACCGGCTGTCAGCGCAGCAGCCGTAGCTCCGATGAGCCACTGCAACACCTTCGCAGCAACTACACCGTGCGGCCATCCGGCCAGCGGAGAAAGCATAACAGGGTAAAGCGGCATCCGCGTCGCAAGGAATCCGAGCTCATCGGTCAGTCCTTCGCCCGCCCGAAACGATTGGGCCATGGCCCAATACTGCCGCTCGTCGTCGAACTCGAGCGACATCGGATCCGAGGCCACGGCGAACCTGTAGATACCCCAGCCCGCGCGAATCAGCAGCGCGACAGCAAACACAATCATCCACGAACGCCACGCCAAGCTGTGGGTCATGGGCGACCGTCCGCTGCGGATAGGCTGCCCAAACGGCGTCATCTGTTCGCTTAAGGTCACGGTTCCAGGGATCTGGCGCGAAGATGAAGCACCCGCCGCGTCAGTGCCGTCATCTTGACGCGGTCATCAATGCGATGGCCAATCACCCAGATCGGCCCGAGCTGATCGCACAAGACAGCCACTCGGTCGCGCTCCTTCGGGTCAACCTTTGCGTCGATCAGGAAATCCGAGAGCTTTTTCGAGCCCGGCGCCCCAAGCGGAAAGAAACGATCGCCCGGACGGCGAGTGCGAACCACCAACGGTGGATGGACCGCTTCGCAGTCAAGGTGCTCTTCCATCCGGTGGGCGCCGCGCCGCAGACGAGGTATATCCTCTGAGGTCACGTCCAGGAAAGCGCAGTCGATCTCAAGCCGCCGTACGGGGAGCAGCGTCCGACCCGGAAGGTGCAGGGCGATCTCGTTGGCGATAGTCTCGCGCGGTTCGTCGGTCGGAAACGAGAACACGAGCTGGTGGTAGCGCTTTTCGACCGTCATCCCACCGGGAAGCTGCAATTGCTTGCCGCTGGTGGGATCGGCGATCAGGTCCAATGCTAACACCATGTGGGCAAAGGAGAGGTCCTGCTCGCCCAGATCGAATGATCGATAGGCTAAACGCATCAGCTCGCTTTGAACGAGGCGACTCTTGCGGGCCAAGGCATCGGCGTTGAGAACCAAAAACTGGTCAGTTCGGGAAACGATCAGGGTCTCGAAAGTCCGTTGAACTGTTTCACCGAGGTACTCCTGCACCCACTCGGCCTGTTCGCCCAGGCGCACCAGGGCTTCGCGCACCTGCGGGTTCACTTGCGACTCGATCTGGGGCAAGAGCACATTGCGTATCCGGTTCCGCATCGGTTCATTCGATACGTTGGTCCGGTCCTCGCGAAAGGTGATACCCGCATTGGTCAAATAGGTGCGAAGGGATTTCTTCGTCATTCGCAGGAGCGGGCGGATCACCCGCACACCACTGTCAGGGTTCAGCAGTCGCATCCGTGGGATGCCTACGAGCCCCCGCAACCCCGTCCCGCGGAGGACCCGGTGGAGAATCGTCTCGGCGTTGTCGTCCGCATGATGGCCCACAGCCACAGCCTTGCACCCAACCCGCAGGCAGACCCGCTCGAAAAACGCGTACCGTTCCCTGCGGCTGACCTCCTCGACCCCCAACTTCTCGGCGCTGGCCATCGAAGCGACATCACAGGCCTCGATCGTACACGGGATCGAAAGGCTGTCGGTAGCCGCCTGAACAAAGGCTGCGTCCCGCTCCGCTTCATCGCCGCGTAGCCGGTGGTTGAAATGGGCCACATGCAGCTTCAATTGCCACCCGAGCTGCTTGTTGAGGCCCAAGAG
This sequence comes from uncultured Phycisphaeraceae bacterium, assembly GCA_964405925.1. Taxonomy (GTDB): domain Bacteria; phylum Planctomycetota; class Phycisphaerae; order UBA1845; family UBA1845. The sequence goes on from CAYOQG010000024.1 coordinate 25,602, forward strand.
CAGGTGCAGCAGGGCCATCGAGTCCGGCCCACCGGAAGCCCCCACCACAACGGCCTCGTCCCGGTCCAAGAGTCCCCGGGAGAGCAGTTCCTGGTTCAGTGCTTTGAGCATGGTTGTCGTCTATGCCGGCGGCCAGCTCCCTTCCATCCTTCCCTGCCAAGGGGGGAAAGAGGGGGTCCAGCCATAAGTGTCATCACCGCCTGCGATTACCTCGTCCGTATCTTACCCTGAGTTCTACGTTGACGGCAGTACACGGGGGTGGCGAAATCCGAGAGATCTCACATCTCGGGCTAGCGGGCCTGTGTTGCGGCATCCAGCACAGCCCCGCCGTCACCCGATCCGGGGGGAAGATGCTGTCGGGCAAGCCATCGTGCGGAGACACAACCGGGATCGTCCCGGGCATCTGCAAACCCGCGCGCTTAGACACCAGGCACAAGGCTGGCGGCCTCGCCGATTGTCTCCGAAAGGGTAGGGTGGGGGTGAATGAGTGTGGCCAGGTTGCGAGCGGTGGCGCCCATTTCGATGGCGAGGACGCCTTCGGAGATCATCTCGCCGACGTGGGGACCGGTCAGGCCGATGCCGATCAGCTTTTGCGAGGTTTTGTCGAAGATCAGCTTGGTCAGTCCGTCGGTCCGGCCGAGCGTCACCGCACGACCGGAGGCGGACCACGGCATCTTCTTCATCACGATGTCGAGGTTCTTCTCCTTCGCTTCGGCTTCGGTATACCCGGCCCATGCCACAGCCGGGTCAGTAAACACGACCGCAGGGATCGCTTTCGGTTCAAAGCCAACGTCCTTGCCGGCTACCCTGTCCGCAAGCACCATGCCCTCGTGAGCTGCCTTGTGGGCGAGCATAGGCTGGCCGATCACGTCACCGATCGCGTAAATGTGCGGTACGGTTGTGGCGAAGTTGGCGTCTGTTTGAATAAAGCCCTGGCCATCGACCTCGACGCCCGCACGTTCAAGACCCAGATCGCCCGAGTTCGGCCGTCGCCCGACCGACACCAGCACTTTGTCGAACCTGTTCGATTCCGGCGGGTTCTTGCCCTCGTAGCTCAGCTCGATTCCGCCATCGACCTCTCCCATGCTGGTCACTTTCGTCTCAAGGCAGATTCGCTCGAAGTCCTGTTCCAGTCGTCGGAGCAGGGGGCGTCCAAGATCACGATCGACACCCGGCAGGATGCCAGGCAGCATCTCGACGACCGTCACCCTGGACCCGAAAGCGGCGTAGACCTGGCCTAGCTCGAGGCCGATGTAGCCGCCTCCGATGACCAGGAGCGTCTCAGGGATGTCCTGCAAATCGAGGACGGTGCGCGATGTGAGCATCCGCGGTGAGTCAATCTGAATCCCCTTGAGGCTAATCGATCGCGAACCCGTGGCGATGATGGCCCGTTGAAACCTCACCTGCCCCCCTTTGCCACCATCGATGGATACGTGCTGAGGGTCCATGAATTGTGCGGTCCCGCAGAGGCGCTTTACCTCGTGCTTTTTGGCAAGCTTGTCCAAGCCGCCCGCCAGGCTCGCTACGACGGCTTCTTTCCGTCGACGAATCGCGTCAATGTCGAGGCGGGGAGCGTCGAACTCGACACCTATGTCGCGGCAGGCTTTGGCGGAATGGATAGTCTCAGCCAAGCTCAAGTAGGTCTTTGACGGGATGCAGCCGCGGTGAAGGCACACACCGCCCAGGGCGGGCTCAGCCTCGACAAGCAGCGTGTCCAGGCCGTTAGCGGCTGCTCCGAACGCGGCGTGGTAGCCGCCAGGACCGCCGCCGATCACCAGCAGGTCCGTCTCAGGAAGGGATTCACTGTTGACCATATCGCTCATCCCCTTTCTTGAGTTCTACGGCCGTTAGCCAGTTCGCCAAAACCGATGGGACGAGTCTCTGTCCGTCCATACGCATGTTTAGCCGATTCCCGCGGTCGGGGCCACTCAACCGCCCGGGATCCGCGTTGATCCTTACGAGATTCAATGACCACGCCGTCGCCGCAGAGCGACGGCGAGCAGTACAGCGGCTGGCCACGTTGCGACAATCAGCCAAAGACTCAGCGAGATCAGCATGTCGTCCTCGAACCTGTGGAATTTCTCGAAGAGAATGTGGGCAATCGGGCTGTATGATGGAATCCGAACCAGCGACGACGAGGCTACGTCCGCCACCGATACTGCGGCGATCACCCCGGCTCCGCACATGAGCGCCGGCCAAGTCAGCGGGATATGCAATCGGCCGAGAATGGACACTTCCGTCGCCCCATCTGTGCGGGCTTGATCGACCAGGGATGGAGCGAGACGCTCGATCAGCAAGAGTGCGGTTATGATTCCAATCCATCCGAACCTCGCCACATAGCAAAGCACCATCACCGGCCAGTGGTCATAAATCCACCAGGTCGCATTATGGTTGTACGCTGCGACGAGAGCCTCGCCAACCAAGGCACCAGGCAACGCACCCAGTGCCAGGGCCCAGATGAACGCGGTGGCCCGCATGTTCCGTACCGCAACGAGACCGACACCCATCCCCACAGCAATTAACCCGCTCAAAATCGCCAGCCCCAGCGACCATGCAAGGTCAGCACCATACACTCGAAATGCGTCCACGATGGCGCGCGGTGACGACATCTTGGCAACAAGAGCGCCAAGCGGCAACAACCATGAGATCACAAAACACACGACTGTCAGTACGGTGAGCCCCGGTGACGTAACGTCTGGGGCGGCATCTTGCGGATCCACATCGTCATGCTGCGCGCACGCCCGTGCGGTGCCGCATACTGCTGCCAGCACAAGGCCGACGATGGCGACGGACGTCAGCGCCGGCCAAACCGTGTCGATCGGATGTGACGAGCTCCTGGCCCAACCAAGAAGTTCCGTGGCATAGACCGTCAGTAAACATGCGTGCGGAACAACATAGTCCCCAAAGAACAGAACGAACAGAATCAGACTGGCGAGTGCGATGTAGTTCTGAACCGACGGCAGGGCGACACGAAAAAACGCCTTGGCTGGCGACGCGACGAGCAGCGCATCCTCGAAGGCCCGCCGCCCGACACGCGACCAACCCGTACCGATCAGCATCGCCGGGATCGGCCACGCCCAAAGTGCCCAGATGGTGACGCACCGCAGATAACCATGGACCGCGGACGGGAAGATTCGCTCCCATCCGAACGCGAGAACGGTCGGAGGACACAGGATCACACCCATCAGCAGCGCGGCGATGAGTGGCCCGTCAGACAGTCTGCGCAGACGCCCGAGCACAAACGCCGCCGGAAGCGAAGCAAACAGACATAAGAAGGCCGCAACGACCGCAAGCCACGTGCTCCGCCAGAGTAACCCCAGTTGACGGGCGGAGAAAAGGAAGCCTCCCTCTGGTGGTTGGCCCTCTGCAACGCATCGGCCGATCAGGGCCACCGTCGGCCAGGCGACCGCGAGAGCAAACGCCAGCCAAAACACTCCAAGAAGAACGGTTTTCGCAATTCGGGACTTCACCGGATAAGGATTTCCCGCACGGCAGCCACTGCCTCGTCCATCGCGTCCACGACCGCGTCAAAACCGATCTTCGACTCGGGTGGCCATGTCAAACTGAGCCTCTCGCGAAGCATGGGGCGGACCGGAATGTTGCGCGAGTCGCTTTCCGCCAACATCTGCTCGACCTCGGCGGAGACGAGGTAGTCCACCAGCTTGCGCGACGCCGCAAGATTGTCACTCCCTTTCACAATCGCCACGGAACAGGGGATCAGCAAAGTGCCGCCGTCGCCCATATCAGGATAGATGAGGTCGAGTGATGCACCTTCGCGCTGGGCGACCCATACGTCATCCGTATCGGTTGCGGCAAACTCCACACGCCCGGCGATGACTGCGCGGGCGGTGGCGCTGTTGCTGTCGGCGATCGATGCCCCACTGTCGCGGAGCCGCTTAAGAAACTCGCGCCCACGCGCCGGGCCCCAGAGGGCGAACATCGCCGCTATGTGTCCTCGCGTCGTTCCAAAGAGTGGGTTGGCCAGCGCAAGATGGCGAGCAAACACCGGTTCGGCCAGTTGTTGCCATGTATGGGGCACATCCGTCAGCGCTGTTCGCTGAGGATCAAACGCCAGCACCCGTGCACGCGCCGCCAAAGCGGTCCATCGATGCTCGCGGTCCTTGTATCGCTGGGGGATGTCGGCGGCGGCGGGTGAATCGTAGGTTTGAAGCAATCCCTGGCGGGCAAGTTGGATTGTGTTGAACAGCTCACTGGACCAGAACACGTCAGCTCGCGGGCGACCAGCGGCCGCCTCGCTGATGATCCTATTGACCAATCCGGTGGTCTTGCCCGCTTCTGTATCGAAGACGGCGGATACCCGCTGCCCGCTTCGTGTTTGATAGGCCTCGATCACTCCGCGGGCAAAGGCCTCGTCAACGCTGCAGTAAAGGACGAGCGGGTCTTGCTGGGGTGAATCCTTCCCGCGCTCGCACGCAACGAGAAGAAGGAGCAATCCGACGATGCAGCAAAGGAAGCTAATTGGCCTGCCGCGAATACACATCACGAACTTCCCGCGCGGCTGACCGCCCAATGTCGACCCACACTCCAGCACCGCAGAATGCGAAGGCATCGCGGTCATGACCACCGCAGGCTGACAGTGTCGCAAACTCGTGCGGAACCGCAACACACGGGCTGCGGGATTCGCCTCACCGCTGTTTGTGCTCACTGCACGGTTCGACGGGATTCCTACCTCAAGACAAACCGCTCGACGTCCGAAAACGAGGGCACGGGTGAGTTTGAGGGGGCTTTATACGTAGCGAGGGCAGGTTTCTAAGCTCCACCGGCTTAAACGTTGTCCAACAAAAGGAAAGCTCACGCGCGGTATGGCCG
>CAYOQG010000025.1:0-30417 GCA_964405925.1 uncultured Phycisphaeraceae bacterium
GCTCTAGATCACTCTGGGCGGTTCGGCGCCATTGCTTTGAACTCAAAGTGCAAGCGCCGGGTGTCACTGTCTCGGCATGTCAGCGTATGGCACGTGCCTCAATCGCCAGTCCGCTCAGCTTTCGCTATTGGCGTTCTGCGTCTGGCACTACTGACACGGATCGGTCACTGGGGGACCCGGGAGCAGTGACGCTTGGCCGCGGAAGGCCTCGACGCAGTAGGAGATATCGACGAAGTCCACCTTCAGATCGGGTGCCGGCTGGGCGATGTTCGAGTGGACGATGTCGCTGCGGGCTTTGCGCGGGGCGGTCGGGGTGTTCTTGAACTTCTCCACCAGGGCCGAGATGTCCATGAAGTCCACCACCCCTTGTGGAGCCGTGCACGGTGTCGCGCCACAGTCACCCACCACGTCGCCGGCCGCGCTGAGTTCGACCTCAAGGACGAGCGGTGCACGATTCGACTTGGTTGGCCCGCATGATTCGTCGAAGGTTTCCACGTGCAAAATGGCGCCTGGCACGAATGCGGCGTCGAACACGTCAACTCTGTCGTACACGGTCCAGTCCGTGTAGAATGGCGAACAGCCCAACTCCGCAGCCCAGAAGTACGGCGGGGCAGGCCCGTTTGATCCCGATGCCTCAGTCACCGGATAAGGCGCTTGGACCCACATCCTCCGCCCTTCCGCGTACGCGAACCCGGGCAAGGACTCGAAGTGCACGCGCACCGCCGTCTGCCGGCCGGGATCGCCCGCGACGAACGACACGTACCGGTTCTTCGTACCGTGCCCGAGATCGGACGGGACGGGACTCGGATCCGGTCTGGCGACCGACGGGCCCACACAGTCGCAATCGTCGGGCCACCCATTCCCGTCCGTATCGTTACTTACCGCCGGAAACAGGGAGAGGTCATCGTAGTAAAACCCACTCGAATCGCTGCTGAACAAATCCACCGCGGCAATGTTCGGCCACCCGTCACCGATCGACCACGGGTACGACGTCAGGAACGCGCCGTCGTAATAGATCGTCACCACGTCCAGGTCGAAGTTGATTTCGCATCGGATTTCCGCCCAAGCGTCGGTGATGAGCGACAAGTGCTCAGGCCCATAGTCGCTTTCGACGGTTCCCTCCTGGGTGTTCATACTGAGTATAACTGACCACGTGGTGCCGACAATGCCGACATAGTAATCGGGATTGACGATGAAGAACGCGGTGCCGGTCATCGTTGAGGGGACGTAGACATGGGCACGGAGCAACCAATGGGGCGTGTTCCAGGAGAAGTAGTCGTAGAACAGCCGGACCGTGTCGTGGCTCTCGATTTTGAATGACTGATACCCCCCGGGTGTGTGGTTCTGCTCATCCGTCACCGTCCCGATAGCGCTTGGGTCACCCGCCCAGCCCTCCCAGTACAGCGCGTCAAGCGTGCCGAGCGGATAGCTCTCGAAGTCCTCACACCACGGATCGCCCCCATTCGCGTCATGATCACAGCCGGGAGCCGGTTCCTCGAGGTGAACACCTGCAATCTGACAGACATCCGGCATTCCGTCTGGTTGACAATCGGAAGTCTCGCCGCACCAAGGTGCCCCGGCACAGCCGCCGGCGCAGCTCAGGTCGCATTCGTCGGGGACGCCGTTGCGGTCGCAATCCTGTTCGCAGTCGTCCGGGAGGCCGTTGCTGTTGTAGTCGGTGCTCATGCCCGAGCTCAGGTCGCATTCGTCGGGGACCCTGTTGCCGTTACAGTCCGGGCTCTGGCCACATCCGGGCACGTCGCACAACCCGCCGGGTGTCTCGCAACTGATATCGCACCGGTCCGACACACCGTTACCGTTGCAGTCCTGGGCCGCGTAGTTGACATAGCACGTGGCGTATCCGACGCGGTTACAGCCGTATTCAATTAGCATGTAGCCATCCATACCCCAGTCTTCACCCCACGAGTTGCGCAGTATCCACACGCCCTCCGTCCCCAGGCTGTCATCCCATCCAACCAGATCGACAATGTGGTTGACGACGCCGTCCTGGCAGGCGTTGAACACGCCGTCCACGTAGCCCCCGAATGCGCCGCCCGCATGGATTGCCGTTGATACCGGACCGTGGTCCAGGATCGCCTGCTTGATCTGAGCCACGGATGGGGTGTCTCTCTCTGGCCCCACGACGGCCCAAGAGAAGATCGAGTGCGGGTGCGCGTAAGGGCAGGAGCAGGGGACATCATCCGCCGCGTAGGGACAGTCTTCCTCCAGAACCACCCCGCTATCGCCGCAATAATCGGGCAAACCGCCCAGTTTCATGCAATCGTACGCCACGGTGTGCCAGCCGCCGCCGCAGCTTCCCGCATCGGTGCAACTTACCAGCCATTGCTCGGAGAGATCGACACTGATGCTCTCGTTGAGCAACAGCATGCTCTCGACCGTGCCGACGGCGCCGAATGCCCAGCAGCTTCCGCAACCGGCCTGGTTTCGAACCGGCGTGCATCCGTCGAAGTCGCGCCAATCGAAGGCGGGTGGCAAGCTGCCCCTCGCCGGACGATTGTCGAACACCGCCCGATCGCGCCAATTCGGTGGCTCAACGGCACCGCACAACTCGCGCAGTGGGCGACGACTCGCCTCGTTCTCCGCGATCGTGAACGTCCATCCCTCGGCCCGCCCCCGTTCCTGCAGAGACTTGATGTCCGCCGGAGAAAGCTGGCCGAAGCCTGTGACCGGCATCGCCAGAGTTGCGCCACAAATGACCAGCAGCGTCAATCGAAAGGTCACCACTGTCGTTCTCCTCTTTAGGCATCCGACCCGGCACGCGATTTGCCCCGCGCCTTCTGCTGAGGGATCGTAAGAGCACATGCGGACCTCGCCGACAACTCTCCCTCCTGCCCCATTGCCCTCTCTACAAGCTCCGGCGCGAAACGACGTCACCATTCTAACAAGCCTGTACACGGCCCTGCAAGTTACTTGTTACACGAATTTACCGTCTGCATGGGCATCGAAGGGAGTCCTGGTGTTACTGTCCCACGGGCGTGCGTCAAACAGGGCTCTCGGCCGCGCGATAAAGACCCGGCATACGAGCCGGCGTCGACCGGCGCACCTGCTAAGTCGCCTTGCTCGACTCCCCCGTCGCAGACAGCAGCCCCCTGATGCGTGCCACCATATTGGCAGGTAGTGACTCGCGGCGCAAATCCACATACCATCTGTAAACCGGTCGTAATGCCTCAAAGTTGCCGCAAACAGAACCGATGAAAGCCGCAGCTTCAGATGGCGTGCAGTGCGTTCCCGACGCCGCAACTTGACCGGCAGTGTCCCCATGAGCGCCGGTAGGATGCACCCCGAACGCACGGACCTGACCCGCATCTCCGCGCCCATCTGCGCCAACATTGACGACCAGATCCGTCACCCGGTGGAGCAAACGCGCCGTCGACGGCTTCATCTCACGTACTGGAGGGCGGATGATCAGAACGACCGCGACGGGGTTCAGGTGCTCAATAGCACTCGAGCTTTCGATCACGACCGGCAAAGCCGAGGGAAATCGCTGAAAAGCGGCCTCCAAACCGGCACGGAGGCCCGGTCCTGCGTGCCTGAGCCTTTCGACCTGACAAGCCCCGGCTTCAAGATACAGGGCGGTGTCCTTCCCCGGCTGGCAGAGTCGACTCGGCTTCTCGAAGTAGAAATCTTCCTCGCTGTACAGGTTGCCCTTCTCCAACTCTTCATGCTGGCTGTGGACGGGGCTGATCTTCAGACAACCCAGCCCGTCGATGTGCCCGAGCAGGTGGGTTACAAACAGTGTCTTTCCCGAGCCGGAGTGGGGAGCGATGACGGAGAGGATGCGATGGTCTGCCCCGATTCGATCAGTCATTGTCGCCGACCACCCGGTGGTAACCGGTGTAGACGTTCATCCGCGATCCGCGCAAGAAGCCCACCAGGGTCAGTCCGAAGCGGCGCGACCATTGCACGCCCATGGCAGTCGGCGCGGAGAAGGATGCCAATATGGGGACACCGATTCCAATGGCCTTGGCGACGATCTCCGCGGACAGGCGGCCTGAGGTCAGGGCGATTCTCTGGTCCACCTCCATTCCGTTGAGCAGGGCCATCCCCGCCACTTTGTCAAAGGCGTTGTGGCGGCCGACGTCCTCGGCGACGAGAAGAATCTTCTCCGGGTCCGCCAATGCGCAAGCGTGGACGCCTCCGGTGATGCGGTAGAGATGGGTGTGGCGGGCGAACTCCTTACCCAACGCACTCAACTGTGATGCCTTGACCGTCAAACGGCTGTTGACGGGCTTGCAGTCGGCGAGGACCGACAAATCACGCGCGGTTCCGCCACCACCGCAACCCGTCCCAAAAGACCATCGACTATGGATACTCTCGACCGCGTCGACGTCGAATTCACCCGTGCAGCGCACCTCTCCGCTGCCGGGGTCGAACTCGATCTCGGGGAGGCGTTTGCGATCCCGACACAATCCCTCGGACACGAGGAAACCCAGGGCCAACGCCTCCACGTCCCTCGGGAGAGCGAGCATCGCCAGCAGACGCGTGCCGTTGACCACGAGCTCGATACGCTGCTCGCGCACAACCACGTCGTTGAGCGCCGTGACCTCACCCGAACGGCGGTAACGGCGGATGGGCCACTCAAGGGTCTGCTCGGTGGCCCGGTCTTCGGGACGCTGGTCCTCTGGCGTCGGGTCAGGAACGCGCTCTTTCTGGTCTGCTTCCGTGGGCACCGCTCTACGTCCTAGCCTCTGGGCTGCGAACGCCTCCGGTTGAACCTGCTCGCACAGGCGCTCCTTTTCGGCGCGCAAGGGTGTGCGCTCGCAGCCTGGAAAGGACCATGGTACCCCGCGCCTTGCGGGCACACCAGGAGCCGGCTGCGGAATGGCGGGTGTCGACTGGCGAAAGCCCAGGGGGACAGAGGGACGAAGGGACGGACGGAGCTGGGGCCGATGCGAACTGGGCGGTGGTGATAGGGGCGGTCGGTGGGTTGATTCTGGGTTCGATTGGGCCCGAGGTGGGTTTGTTTTGGTCTGGGACTGGGTTCGATTGGGTCTGTTATTCATAGCGAAACGCCGTTTTCGATAGCGCCAGTGCGGTTTTTTGGGTTCGTTTGGTCAATTTTTTTTCGTGCGCACCGTTGTTTTTCCCCCTGCCGGCTGCTGCACACGACTGCAAGAGCGCGCGGCGGTTGCAGCTCGCGGAGCATACCGTCAACTTCCATAACTTCGAGAGCGCTCGGTTCTGCCCGCGGCTGAAGCGATCAGACCGTTGAGGATTGGGGGTTGGGGATCGGGTGGGGGCTGGGCGAGGCGGTAAGATCGGTTCCTCACCCTTCACCCCGTCGCATGATACGCGGAATCGGATTTGAATCACGGGGGCGAAGGACGCGGCACCGGCAAGCGTTTACACACGTGGTGCTGCTTGAGCCAGCCCGCACCCGTGTCTGATTGTGGACGGCAACGAACTGAGTGATCTCGGGTAATCGCACAATATTACCTGCAGATTGGAAAGATAGTGAAGAGCAACGACTGTTCGCCGCGTGAGCCAAAAGACGGACATCGCCCGGCGGAGGAGATTGCCTGCGGAGTGGAACGCGATGCTCTCGCATCCGTGTCACATTATCAGGGGCGTCACAAGCGTATTCACTTAAGTTCGTTATGCTTTGTGAAACATAACGAACATGGTTTGATGGGGCGGCAAACGGGGTTTTCAGCTTGAGGGAGACCGGAGAATCGGCTACATTCCGCGGCGGTCGATCACGGGCGTGGGCAGCGACTAGCGCGGAGTTCGCTTTTTGATCATACGGGTGACATCGTTACCGAGGGGTCTAAGTCCAGTCGGACTTAGCGTTCTGAGGGACACCCACTCACAGGTATCTGGATTGCTTGGCGTGTTTTGTGCGTAGAGAGTATGCGCCCATTGAGTTGCCCCGGTGACGGCGCGGCGAACCGGCTTAGTTGGCACATACGGTGAAGGAAGGTGTGGCGTCTTTTCGGGCGAGTTGCCTGGGTGGCGCGGGCTCTCATGTGGGTACTGTCTTTGGACGCCATGGCCGTGGCACAAATGGTCGGATTTCGAGTGGACGATTCGCGGTCTAGCTTGAGTCGAGTCAGGGTGTTTTAGGAGTCGGCGGCGGCTTCGATCCAGGTGAAAGGGGGTGCTTGCCCCAGGAACTGTAACACACAGAGCGTGCGAACGCGGACGACAACGACGGTTTTTGTATCCGTCGATCAAGGGTACTTATCTCATAAATAGGAGGTACCAATGTTATTGACACGTAGGGAGTTTCTAAAGGCCTCCGCAGTCACCGCGGGTGTGGCGATTGCCGGGATGGGCTTCGCCGTCCAACCGGTGGAGGCCCACGCGAAGCGGGTCGGGAAGAACCTGCAGGAGGCCACCCGCACCACCACGATCTGCCCGTATTGCGGTGTCGGATGCGGGTTCGTGGTGGACGCTGCGCTGGACCCCGACACCAGCAAGATAAAGGTCATCAACATCGAAGGTGACACGGAGCACCCGATCAACGACGGGACGGCATGCTCGAAGGGCTCTTCGTTGTTCCAGATGGCCAACAATGACAACCGATTGGACAAGGTGCTGTACCGGGCTCCGTACGCCACGGAGTGGCAAGAGCTGACGTGGGAAGAGGCGCTTCCCATGATGGCTCAGAAGATCAAGGACACGCGTGATGCGACGTTCGAGACGACCAATGCGAACGACAACGTGGTCAACCGGACGTTGGGGATCGGGTCGCTGGGCAGCGCCGCCCTGGACAACGAGGAATGCTGGTTATACCAGAAGTTCCTCCGTGCTCTGGGCCTGGTATACATCGAGCACCAGGCGCGGAACTGACACTCTGCCACTGTCGCCAGTTTGGCGACTTCGTTCGGCAGAGGGGCGATGACCAATCACTGGATCGACATCAAGAACAGTGACGTCATCCTCATCATGGGTTCCAACGCGGCAGAGAATCACCCCATCTCATTCCGCTGGGTGACCGAAGCCCGCGTCAACAACGGTGCCAAGCTGATCAGCGTGGACCCACGCTTCACGCGTACATCCAGCAAGGCAGACATGTATGCTCCGCTACGAAGCGGAACCGACATTGCCTTCCTCGGGGGGATGCTCAACTACATCCTCGAGAACGACCTCATCCACACCGAGTACGTGGCGAACTATACAAACGCCGGGTACCTTCTCGATGAAGACTTCGGTTTTGACGAGGCGGAAGGGGTGTTCACGGGATACAGCGCTTCGGGGCGAAGCTATGATAAGACGACGTGGAATTTTCAGACGGATGCCGACGGGGTCATTCTGAAAGATCGCACCCTGCAGGATCCGAACTGCGTCTACCAATTTCTGAAGCGCCATTACGCGCGATATGACCGGGATACGGTTGCGGACACCACCGGCACGCCGAAAGCGAAGCTTCTCGAGGTCTACGAGACGTACGTGGGCAAGCCCGGGATCACGGACCAGGGTTCCTACCAGTCCAACCGTGCCGGGACGATCATGTACGCGATGGGTTGGACGCAGCACACCGTCGGTGCCCAGAACATCCGGGCGATGTCGATGATCCAGCTCCTGCTGGGTAACGTCGGCGTTGCGGGTGGTGGCATCAACGCCCTGCGTGGGGAGTCCAACGTCCAAGGATCGACGGACCATTGCCTGTTGTCACATATTCTCCCCGGGTATCTGAAGACGCCACAGGAGAGTTATCCCACGCTGGAGGCGTACAACACCAAGTGGACGCCGCCGACAACCGAGCCCTTTAGCCTGAACTGGTGGAAGAACTACCCCAAGTACATGGTGAGCTATCTCAAGAGCATGTACGGCGATGCCGCTACGGCCGAGAACGGCTTCGGCTATTCATGGCTCCCGAAGCGCGACGACGGTGGGCACTATGAGTGGCAGCCGATGTTCGACGCCATGTATCGTGGCGAGGTCAAGGGTTTCTTCGCTTGGGGCCAAAACCCAACCAACAGCAGTGCCAACACCAACAAGGTACGGGAGGCGCTATCCAAGCTCGATTGGCTGATCACCGTCAATATCTATCCCACCGAGACGTCGGAGTTCTGGCGCGGGCCGGGCATGAATCCGGGGCAGATTGCGACGGAGGTTTTCCAGCTTCCATGTGCGGCCTCGGTGGAGAAGGAAGGGAGCATCACCAACTCCGGTCGGTGGGGACAATGGCGGTATAAGGCCGCCGATCCCCCGGGAGTCGCCCTGCCCGACTCCGAGATCATGAACGAGCTGTTCGTGGCTATCAAGACCCTCTACTTGGCAGACGGTGGTACGTTCCCGGATCCGATTTTGAACCTCAAGTGGGATTACTTCACCGGGTCGGAAGGTCCGGCGCACTTGATTGCCAAGGAGATCAATGGGTACTTCCTCGAGGATGTTACCATTGGTGAGACGACTTACGCGGCGGGAACATTGGTGCCGAGCTTCGGGTCTCTACAGCTTGACGGGACGACCTCATCGGGCAACTGGTTGTATTGCCAGTCGTACAACGAGAGCGGCAATAACATGGCCCGGCGGATCCGCGAGGAGGACGACGTAGACCTCCCAGCCGAGCAGAAGAGGATTGGTCTTAACAGCAAGTGGGCCTGGTGTTGGCCGGTCAATCGACGCGTCGTATACAACCGGGCGGGTGTTGATCTTCTGGGTCAGCCGTATGATCCGGAGCATCCGGTCATCGCCTGGAACGGCTCGGCCTGGGTCGGTGACGTGGCTGACGGCGGGGCTGTGCCGATGGGCGACATCGACAACCCGACCACCGGCACGTATCTCCCCTTCATCATGGAACCCGAAGGCGTCGGCAAGATCTTCGGTAACGTGGGCGGAGGCGGTGCCTCGACGGGCGACGGGCCGGTTCCCGAGCACTATGAACCGGTCGAATCACCTCTGACGTCGAATCCGATGGGGCACGGCATGAGGATCAACCCCGTCGTGTTCATCCCACCGGCGGCCGAGATGAATCCACTATCCGAGCCGGGTGATCCCAATTATCCGCTCGTCTGCTCCTCGTATCGAATGGTGGAGCACTGGCAGACGGGTGTCATGACCCGATGGACACCGTGGCTCAACGAGCTGCAGCCGGAGATGTGGGTCGAGATGTCCGAGGACCTCGCGACTGAGAAGGGCATTGCCAACGGTGAGCGTGTCTTGGTGAAGAGCATTCGCCAACCGGCGGGTGTGAAGGCGGTGGCGATCGTCACCAAACGATTCAAACCGTTCACCATTATGGGCCAGACGGTTCACCAGGTCGGTCTGCCGTGGTGCTTCGGTTGGGTGGCTCCCGAGCGGGATCCCACGCGGATCACCAACGGGAACCTGTTGACCCCGAACGTCGGTGACCCGAACACCCGGATTCCCGAAAGCAAGGCCTTTATGGTCGATGTAGTGAAGGAGGCCTAAGCCATGGCAAACGGAAAATCATTCTTGATAGATACGACCAAGTGCTTTGCTTGCCGTTCGTGCCAGGTGGCTTGCAAACAGTGGAACGAGCTGCCGGCGGAGGACCCGGTTCCGATCAACCGTGGAAGCTATGAGAACCCGCCGGATCTGTCTCACACGCAGTGGCTGAAGATCCAGTTCAAGGAGTCGGAGCGAACTGACGGGACGTTGGCATGGACCTTCGTGCGTAACTCCTGTCGGCACTGCATCGACACCCCTTGCAGGCAGGCAGCTACGAACAAGGATGCCATCACCGTGGATCCGACGTTCGGGGCGGTGCTGTTTCAGGAGGCTACCAAGGACGAGTCGTACGCGACCATCCGCTTGGGGTGTCCGTTCGACATACCGCGTCAGGCGGCGGATGGCCAGTTGTTCAAGTGCAGAATGTGCATCGATCGCTTGGACAACGAGAGCCTGCCGGAAGCTGACCGGATCCCAGCCTGTGCCAAGGCCTGTCCCAGCGACGCGATAGAGTTTGGCGATCGCGACGATATTTTGGCGATGGCCTACGCACGATTGGCGGCGGTCCAGGCGAACGGTTTCCCGAACGCCAAGCTCTTGGATCCCAGCGACGTGCGGTTGATCATCCTGATCGCAGATGAGGCAGATAAGTACAAGCTGTCTACGCGTAGCTGAGGCAAGCGATGGGCGGTCGAGCTTCCTCAGGCAAGCGAGAGCCAATACCCGTCAAGGCGTTAGAGCGGCGGGCGCGGGCGATTCTCCGCGCTCGCCCCGCATACGAGGAGATGGTCGAGTTCTACTTGACCATCTTTCGGCGCCAGATCGAATGGCGGGATCGGCTGGTCGTTTATCCTGAGGAAGTGACGACCGAGCAAGCGCAGGAATTGGCGCGCGAAGGCCATGTGCTGGCAGAACGCTTCGATCCGGGCCTCGACTCGGACTCGTTGCAACAGTTGTGGACGCAGATGAAGGCGGATTTCCGTCAGGGCAATGAAGTGCTCCGCGAAGCGATCGATGCGATCGATCAGGCTGAGGGCAAGGACGGCTTCGTACCGAGCAATTGGCTGTTGGAGCAACGTCCTGACCGGCTGGAGCTGGTGACCGAGGTCAGTGAGCGGGTCGGTGTCGATGAGTCGATCTTGGCGACGCTGGCCCGGTCGGTCACGTTTCCACATTGGGCGCTGGTCTCTGACGCCTGGCTGCCCGATGGTCCCCGCGAGGCGTGGAAGCGATCGTACTGTCCGGTGTGCGGCGGGGTTGCGGGGCTCGTGGAGCTTCGCAAGGAGGCCGGCGGTCCTGAGAGCAGCTCGTCGGTCCCGCGACGGTACGCTCATTGCTCATTCTGCGGTTCACGCTGGACGGTTCCGTCAGTTAAATGCCTGGGCTGCGGTTCGACTAAAGCGGGTGATGCCAAATATTTCTTCACCCCTGATGAGCCGGACCTGCGGATCGAGTTCTGCAAAAGCTGCCATCGCTACATTAAAGTTGTTGACGGCGGCAAGATGTCCGGGCGAATTCATGTCGGGTTGGAGCTTTTGACAGCGTCCCACCTCGACGTGATCGCCCGCGACAAGAAGCTGTCGCCTTTGGAAGTGAGTGCGTAAAGCCTGAGATTATTCGTAATAAGGGAGCTTCAGTAATGGAGAGATTTGCTCCTACATGGAAAGCCTTGTTCGCATCGCTCGCGATCTGCGCGCTGTGTCTGGCTCTGCTGCCAACGGGATGCGTGCCGCCGGGGCCCTGCGTGACGGACGCGGACTGCGTAGACGACGGCCTCTTTTGCAACGGAGGTGAGGTCTGCGTGGCTGGGGTGTGTGGTCACAGCGGAAGCCCGTGCGAAGAGGGCGTCGAATGCGACGAGGAGAGCGATGTCTGCCTCATCGAAGAGGTGTGCGAAAGCGACGCCGATTGCGAGATGGGCGAGTTCTGCGACGTGACGACGGGTGAGTGCATCGTCGATGCGAACCTGTTCGCCGTGGTTGCCATAGATCCGAACGAGGACGGTGGGAATTGGGACGTCGTCCATCCGCTGCACACGGTTTGCACGGTGTGCCACCATACAGAGCCGGACGCGGACTACCAAAGCTGCCGTAACTGTCACTCTGATGACCCGAACGGGGTGAACAGCTTCAAGGACGTGGCCCACGATCAGAATGAAAGTGGTGACGGATGCGCCGCGTGTCACGCTGCGGAGTTCGAGGACAACTGCGCGTTCTGTCACATTCTGCTCCAGGATTAGCGGTTAGCGTTGCTCGGTAGGCGCGGGCTGGCCCAGGTTGCCGGGAGAATCGGTGGGGGCCTGTGTTGTGCTGTGCGGTGAGTGGAACATCATGGTCCGACCGCCGGAGCCGCTTATGGTTCCGGCAGTCGGACCTCTGTCTGTGCGGTCGGGATAGCCGCTGCCCGAGTCTGTACCCTCGGCCGCTTAGCCTCACGGGCACAACATCTCTGCGTGTTATGGTGCACTTCGAGCAGGTCCCGTTTCCGGGTACGGGTGCTCAGAAAGGGTGAACGCCCGTTTGCACAGCAGAACCGCGCGGGGTCCGTGCTTCGGCCGGACAGGTTCCGCCCGCGGCTCGAAACTCGCTTTCGAGAATCGCTTTAGAATAGCTCCACGTCGCGCTGGCGGACCCATCCGCGGCTGCCGTCGCGGAGTTCGATCTCGATCCACCCGCGGCGCTGTTCGACCACGGTGAATTCGACTCCCTCATGCAATGGTTGTTTGTACTGAGGTTCGTATCCCTCCCCGTTTCCCTTGCGCACGACGACTTGATTCCTCACCAACACACCTTCGGTCAGGCGACGTTGGCTGTAGAGATCCACACCTACCGAGACGCCGAATGACAACCATCCCGCCAGGCAAATGAGCACCGCATACCCGAGCGCGGGGCTGCGCGGCGCCAATCGGATCAGCAGGGCGAGCCAAAAGAGACCGTAGGCGACCAGGGCGATGGTTTTGCGTGTCCGAAACGGCAACGAACGGTGCCAGACAAACAGCGTCTTGATCAGCGTCCGCTTCCCACTATCTTCTATGTTGTCACGTCGGAGTGAGCGGGCAAACCGCAGGTTGGCTGTGAGCCGCTCGTCGCCGGGGATCAAACGCCGGGCCCGCCGATAGTCGGCGATGGCGGCACCGATCTCCCCCAACCGCAGGTGGGTGTTGCCGAGGTCGTAATAGAGCTGCCCGTTCTCGATTCCCGCACTGGCCACCGCGTGGAACTTGTCATGAGCCTCGCGAAAGGCTGCCAGTGCTTCCTCGGGTGCGGTTCGCAACAATTCCGAACCGCGGTCGAATGACCGGATCGCATCGCTCAGTTCCAGCATTAGCTGAGAGCGAGACTTGCTGCGTGCTTCGGTCTGGGCCATAACGGGTGAGGCCCACACAGACAGCAGCAACGTCGAGAGCAGAACGCGTCTTTTGTGTCGCACCGAAGCCATTTTCTCACAGGGTCTCTTTCTCGAGTTCGTCAACGCACGCGCGGGCTCGGTCTATGAGCTCACCCGTGTTTCTGTCTTGTGTGGCCGAAAACTCGATCGCCTCGCAAACAGACAGCAGCTCCCTGACCTCGCCGACGACGGCCTCAGGCACATTGTGTATCTGGAGTTGCTGCACGACCTCATCGCCGGTGACTGCATGAGGCAGGTTAAAACGGTCCGCCACATAGCCACGGACAGCGGTGGCCACGCGTGATGCCTGGGTCGTTTTGCCTGCTTCGGTGCTTGCACGCCGAAGGGCGGCGATCGCCGTTCGCCGCGCCGACCGGCGGCGGCGCAAGCTCGCGTTGCCCACCTCGCGGGCATGGTAGCGGCCGAGCAGTAATCCGGTCGCGTAAAGCATGGGTCCGAAGGCGAGAAAGAGCCAGGTACTTGCGCCGAACGAAGGTGATTGCTGACACAGCAGTGACTCCAGGTCGTCATAGTTGGCCAGCAAGCCAGAATCCACGATTGTCAGTTCCGTCGGAGGCGCAAACAGGCTGTTGTTATCCGCAATCTGTGACATCAACGGACGCGTCGATTCCTCCACGTTCAAAGGGATCGGGTTACTCTCGAGCGTTACATATTGTTCAGCGCTTGGGTCGAAATAGCTGAACTCGATCGGTGGTATCTGGGTGACATCGTGACGCTTTGCCCGGATGGTTTGGCTGAATTTCTTTGCTGCTCCACTTACGATCCCCGCCAATTCTTCGTCTGGGACGCGGAAATCGCTGGTCAGCGGTTCCTGCCGTGCCAGAAGCGGTGCATGAAGCGTGTCCAGGCGACCGATTCCGCGGACGACGAGCGAAAGTACGATCGGATCGCCGACGCGCACCTCGGTGGGTTCGGCGGTCACCACCATCGTGTATTGCCCGACGGCTCCTTGGAAACTGTCCGGTCGAGCTTGCGTGGGCAGCGGAATCACAACGATGTCCGAGTCCTCGATGGTGGCTGAAATCGGGCGTGAGTCGACGACTTCAAACGGACGCCCAAGCAGGGTGACGGGGCTGCGACGCACTCGCAGCGGATAGTCCGCATGAACGCTAAGACCTCCAGCGTCGAATGTTCCGGGGCGCTCGGCCCATACTCTCTGCTGCATTGAATAGACGCAGTACTCCTTCGCATTCTCGTGCTCGTCCAACTGGGTCTCGATGCGGTATGCGATGTTTCGCGCTTGGGGTTGCAGATTCTTGGCGAAGGCCCCAAATGTGCTCGCCTCCTCGTTGATCACGTACCGCCACATCTCCTCGGCACTCATGCGGATGCCCTTGACGCGGTAGAGCTTTAGCCAAACCTCGAGGGTAGCGTCGATCGGCTCACCGACGTAGAAGGATCGGCGCTTGGCCATCAACCGGAGGTATAACAGGTCGCCAGTCTGGGACTCTTTTGCGACGATTCGCATTGGTGAGGTCGAGAACGACTCCCCGTCAGCAATCACGGATATGGGCGGGATCATCAACTCTCCCACCACCTGGGGGATCACTTCGTAGGTGTAGGTAATCGTGGGTCGGTCTGAGGAGCCGGGGAGAACGGTTGTGAGGTCGGTCTGATCGTCCTGCTGCAGTTCCCGCACCTCTGCCCCTTCAACCGCGGGGAAGCCGGGTGCTTCGTGCGCCTGGGCGCCTTCGATGATGACTTGGATCCGTATGGCTGCGCCAACGTACGTCTCCCTTGAGGACACGGTGAACCGGACGTCCGCAGCCTCGCACAGAGGTACCGTCGCCCACACGATCCCCACAATCAAGGCTAGGGCCAACTGCCGTGACATCACCAATCCTTCAGAACCGGTGTCCGCTCTGCACGGCGACGCCGGATGAGCTGCTCGTGCCGCCGGCGCTCCTTGTCCCGTACGAGTTGAAGCAACTTCATAGCCTCACCATGCGTCATCTCCTCAGTCGTCTCCAGTGGTGATCCTTGCTGCTGCTGGTCGTCGGACGGCAGCTGATCGTCAGCCGGCTGCCGGTCGGGCTGTGGCTGTCCGCTTGGTTTACCATTCTCATCCTCAGGGCTTCCCTCCCGGTTCTGTTGTTGCTCGCCTCGTTGCGGCGGTTTCGCAGCATCGAGCAGGTTCTTGATGAGGCGCATCGCCAGTTCCGTGTTCGCTTGTGCGTCGTCGTCGTTGGGATCAAGTTCGAACGCATCCTGGTAATGTCCGATGGCTGTCTTCAACAACCTGACAGCCTCCCCGGGGTTCGCTCTGTTTTTGAGTGCTTCGGCGTACGCGACGTTGCCCAGATTGAACTTGGCCATCTCTTCAAGCTTGGTGTTCTCGGTCACCATCGCGCGGTTGAACGCCTCCCGTGCCTGCGTGTAGTCTCCCAGCTTGTAAAGTGCGACCCCCTGATTGTACGCTATCTGGGGCGATTGCGGTAGTGCCACAGCGGCTGCCGCATAACCTTCGAGCGCTGCATGGTACTCGCCATTTGCAAAGGCCCGGTTTGCCTCAGCGACCAGATCCCAGGGGTTTTTCTCCTGGGCGACAGCGAGTGACCCGGCGACCATCGCAAGTACGAAGCCTGTCAGATTCCGTGTCATTGGATTATCACTTTCCGATCGGTCGTGAGGGTCTCAGCCGTGAGCAAGATAAGGGCCAAACACGCGAACCAGTGAAAGCGGGCATGCCTCAGTCGTGTGCGGATTGACTTTGCCTCACCGGGTGCGACCTTCGCACAGACTCGGTCGTAGATGACATGGCCGGCTACACTCGAGAAATACACGGCGTCGGCGCCGGCAGCCACGGACTTGAGGAGAGTGGGATCCAACTTTGTCCACACCTCTTCGTCTTCGTACCTCACATAGGTACGTTGCCCGTCGCGGGTGATCGGGATTCGTGCTCCTTGGATCGGATCGCCCACACCCACCGTGAATACGCGTATACCCTTTTCGTGGAAGGCATTCTGCGACGCTTCTACCGGATAAGTCTCCTCCGTCTCACCACCATCACTGAAGAGAATGATGGCTTTGTGGTCCTTCACATCATCGGTAAAACTGTCAGCAGCATGACGCAGGGCGTCGCCGATGTTGGTACCGCCGCGAAGGGCGCTTTGGGTGTCCACCGACTCCAGTGCGAGCCGAAACGCTCCGTAGTCAGCGGTGAGCGGGCAGACCAGAGCACTCTTGCCGGCAAACGTGAGCAGGCCAACGCGGTCGCCCAGCGACACCTCGAGCATGTCTACCATCTCGATCTTTGCACGTTCGAGTCGATTCGGAGACGTGTCCTCGGCGAGCATCGAATTGGACACATCCAACACGAACACGATGTCGATGCCCCGCAGGGCTACGTCTTCGTAATGGACTCCCCAGCGAGGTCCAGCCATGGCAACGACAAGCACACCCGCTGCCACAACAGTGATCGCGCCTTTGGCCTCCTGGCGCGTCCGGCTTACAGAACGAAGAAGCCCCGCATGCAAATCTGGTGTGGCGAATCGCCCCATGGCCCGGCGCCTTTGGGCAAGACCCCACATACACAGCCCCCATAACAGGGGGAGCACCCATAACAGGTACAGCATTCTCGGATGGTCAAAGCTGAGCGCACCCATTTGTCGACACCCGCTTAAGCGTCCCGCTCATTTCTATACCTCCCACCTGGCGGCCTCCGAAGGCACGCTTGGCTGCTCGCGCATCGCTAGGGCACTTTCCGAAACACGGTATTGGTGAGCAGGATTTCCAGTGCGAGAAGTCCAGCAGCGATGACCAGCACCGGTGGCCACGTTCTCCCATGCCACGGGACCGGCTCCGTCGCCAGTTCGGCGTACTCGAAGTACCGCTTATCTTTGATCTCTGTTTTCTCCAACCGATCGATTTCTGCGTAGATCTCACGCAGCGTGTTTGTGTCGGTCGCCCGCCAATATCGGCCACCAGTGATCTTGGCGATACTCCGAAGCGTCTCTTCATCCAAGGTGACCTGCGTCGGCTGCAGCAACGTCTCACCCGATGGCGTGCGCACGGGGAGCGGTACGATGCCTGTCGTGCCGGTTCCGATGGTGTAGATTTTGATCCCTTGCAATGCCGCCAACCTTGCTGCCGCCTCCGGCGAAATCTCGCCTGTGTTGTTCTCCCCGTCGGTGAGCAGAATGATGATCTTGCTCTGGAGCTCGTTCGCCGCGAACGTCGATCGCCCGCGGTTGAAAGTCCCGAACCGGGCAACAGCCAGTGCGACCGCATCGCCGATGGCGGTTCCGTCTTCCTCCCAGCTTTCATCTGGCGACACAAGTTCGGTCCGTTCCAACATCTCGAGTACGAACGCATAATCGAGCGTGAGCGGGCACTGGGTATCCGCGTACCCTGCAAACGCAATCATTCCTATCAGATCGCTTGTCCGCCCCTGCAGACCTTCCCCGCCGAGCACGAACTCTTTGAACACTCTTTTTGCGGCGGAGAGCCGATCCGCCCGGCGCCCGTCAAGCCTGAAGTCCATCGCTCGCATGCTGCTGGAGCGGTCCACCAGCATCTGAATTCCAATACCCGGCAAGTCGATCGATGTTTCCTTGATCATCAGTTGTGGGCGAGCGAGGCAAGCCACCAACAAACCGACGGCCAGTGTCCGCAGGATCGGGATGGTGGGGAGACATTTGAGGCGCGGACTCGCTCGTTGTTGTCTCAGCCATACCACCGAGGAAAATCGCACGGCGGGGTGCCGCGCCCGGTCGAACCACCGCCACCAGATCGGCACAAGGAGTACGAGGAGGCACAACATCCAAGGATTCTGCCACGTCATGCCGTTGTGCCCCCTTCGGGCACGCTCCCAACCGGTTGGCTCACAAAGGCCCAGGCGGAGTCGAAAGCGCCATCGATCTCCTCGGCTTCTGGAGTGTGTCGCGCGAATTTCACCCTGTCGCAAGCCGCCAGAAACGAGACCAGGGTCTCCTGATGGCCAGCGGGGAGTCCCGCACCCTCTTGCGATGTTTGGACAAGCTCTTCGGTCGTCCGTTCGACGGCCATGAGGTGGAACTGCATAGTGACGTATTGTCGGAGGATCATACTCAGTCGGAAGTAGAATTCGCGTACAAGCCCACGTTCGATGAGTTGTTCCTTTGTCAACCTCCGCAACTGGGCGAAAGCCCATTCGTGGGCAGGTATAACCTCCTGAGCGTGTGCTTGGCGACCCTGTCGGGCCAACCAAACGAAGACCCACGCCGACACGACCATCATTGCCAGCGCGGCAATCGTGTATCCCAACCATTTCGTTGTTGGATTCGAGGCGAGCAGCACCGGCCCTTTGATGTCGCGAAATGCAGTGAGATCGATGTCGGGTGGTAAGAGCGACTCGACCGTGACGGTGAACTCGTCTGTTGTTACCTCTCCTTCAGTTGCCGAGTCCTTCCCCAGCCGCAGGTCCACGAACGTCGCCGCCAGCTTCGGGATGGTGTGTTCACCGATATCCCACGCGTCAAGACGATACTCTTGGCGCCACAACCGGCCCCCGGTGGTGGGCTTGCTCGGGTACTCACGGCAATCGCGGATCGAAAAACCAATCGCGTCCCCGTCGAGGGAAGGTAATCCGACCTGTACGTTTTCCGGGGCAAAGACCTCAACCACGAGGTCGAGCCGTTCGGCGGGCGTGATGCGATCGGGTTCGATCGAGACCGACATCGTTACGGGACCGCTGGTTGCGGTTTTCGTAAGGGAACCGGCCTGTCGTCGCTGCCCGCCCTGCGATGAGCGAAGCTCGACGCCGCAGGCGAGCAGGGTAGCGCACGTAAGAACGCAGATAGCACCGATTCTGCAGCGCGAACTCATAGCCCACCTTGCTGGCCGGGGGTCACAACCGTGCCTTCCTGGCGTTGAAGAACCTAATCAGAGGTTCAACGAACGACGTACCCGTGGTCACCTCGATCGGGTCGGTTCTGCACCGAGCGAACAGAAGCCTCCGTTCTTGCATCCTATTCGTGGCTTCACCCGAGTACCGCGAGCGCAACCTCTTGTCCGACGTGTCGACGACGACGGTCTTGTTCGTCTCCGCGTCAACCAGTTCGATGAGCCCGACGTCCGGTAGCTGCGTTTCACACGGGTCAGTGATCGCGATGGGAATCACGTCGTTCCGATGATGCGACACTCGCAGCGGCTGCTCATATCCGACCGCCTGAAAATCGCTGACCACAAATGCGACGCATCGCCGCCGTATCACCCGATTCAAATGATCAAACGCTGGCCCAAGGTCCGTGCCTCGGTGCTCGGGGCTGAAGTAAAGCAGGTCACGAACAAGCCGGAGTACATGCCGTCTGCCTTTCCGGGGTGGAATGTACTTCTCCACCCTGTCGGTGAAGAGGATCATTCCGATCTTGTCGTTGTTGTGAGCGGCGGAGAACGCCAGTGTAGCGCAGACCTCCGCAGCCAATTCACGCTTGAGCTGATCGGACGTTCCGAATCCGTGTGAGCCGCTCACGTCGACCAGCAACATCACGACCAACTCGCGCTCCTCGCGAAACGACTTGACGAACGGTCTTCCGTATCGCGCGGTCACGTTCCAATCGATCGCCCGCGCGTCGTCACCGATTTGATAACTGCGGACCTCCTCGAACTCCATCCCACGGCCTCTGAATGTCGATTGGTATTTGCCCGCGATGGCCGTGGTTACAATGTGGGAAGTCCGGATTTCGATCCGCCGAATCTTCTTTAGCAGCTCTTTGGGAATCATGGCACCGCGGTAACAAGTGTGCTCACGCTACGGCACTGGCAAATGGTCGAGAATGGTCCTGACGACATTTTCAGGGGTCTTCTCTTCCGCCTCTGCTTCATAGGTCACGATGATTCGGTGTCGCAGGACGTCCATGGCTACCTCTTTTACGTCTTGGGGGGTGACGTAGCCGCGACCGGCAAGGAACGCCGAGGCCTTGGCGGTGATCGTTAGACCGAGTGTCGCCCGCGGCGAGGCACCGTACTGTATCCACTCTCCGATCGGAAGGTCGTATGCCGCGGGGTCTCGTGTTGCGAACGTCAGGTCGACGATATAGTCCTTGATCTTGCTGTCGATGTAGATCTCGTCCACGATCCGCCGTGCCTGGGCGATCTCGCTTGGTGACATGACTGGATCGATGTCGAGCTGAGGCGAGGTGACCGCCATCCGGTCCAGGATCATTCTCTCCTCGTCCTTTGAAGGATAGCCGACCGGAAGCTTCATCAAGAACCGGTCGACCTGGGACTCCGGCAGAGGATACGTACCCTCCTGCTCGATCGGGTTTTGTGTGGCAAGTACGAGGAACGGATCGTCGAGTTCAAAGGTGTCCTTGCCGATCGTCACCCTCCTCTCCTGCATCGCCTCCAGCAGAGCCGATTGCACCTTCGCCGGGGCCCGGTTGATCTCATCTGCCAAGACGATGTTGGAGAAAATCGGCCCCTTTTGGACCGCGAACGAAGCGTCGGTTGGCCGGTAGATAAGTGTGCCGATGATGTCGGCCGGCAGCAAGTCGGGCGTGAATTGCAGCCGTTGGAACTTGGTGTTAATACCCCGCGCGAGGCAAGAGACAGCCATCGTTTTGGCCAGGCCTGGCACGCCCTCGATCAGCATGTGCCCGTTGGAGAGCAGGCCGATGAGCATGCGGCGAAGCAGCGCGTCTTGTCCCACAATCACACGATGCATCTGCTCCAGGAGCTGTCCAAACGGCCGACTAGCCTCACCAATGACGCCAGCGATCTGATCCATGTCAAGTTGGACCGTAGTCACTAAAGTTTCCCCGAAATCTGCAAATCAACGGCTCGACCTGGTCGGCTGTCTGCACGATAGCACGGCCCACCGCCAATGGCAACTACCACTCGGAAGGGGGCGGACGAGCCTCACCGGGTGCTTGAAACGCTACGGTACGGGAGATCACCCATGCCTCCCAGTCGACGGACGTGCCCCCACGACCGCCTAAGGGGCGTAGACGGCGGACGTCCGCACGAGGCTGTGATGGGACCGTTACGGTGCGTAAGCCGATCTGCGGCCAAGGACGCCTTGCCGGTATCGTTGCCCGGGTGATGTCAAAGTGCGCGAGCCAAGCACTCAACGCCCGCTCGAACCAGTTGAGAAGGACGCATGATTATTAGAAGGCAGTTATTGACAGACCGGGGGCCTCGGTTGGGCAGGCCCCGCCCCGCGCCGAGCCTGATTCGGCAGTCATCGTGGCACGGGGATTGCTCCGAAGAGCTTCTGGAGTAGTGCACCGGTGTAGAATGGCTCACAGCCGGGACATTAGCGGCCGCATCTGTGCCAGGCCTGGCCGGAGCCAGTCAGGTTTCTCGTAGACAGCGTATTACTTCGTCCCGTACACCCCGGTGGATGCTCAAGTGTCGAGCTCCATGCAGAGTGCCGTGGCGGCGCGCTCCGGCCCGCGCGTGGGCAGATGAGGTGCTCTGCGGGGCCGGGTAAGAATCGTTAAGAGATATCACAGAGACGCAAATAGCCGTAACCGCTCTTGACACGCACGACAAGACGAGCAAGCTGTGTGGATTGCTTTGTAGGCCGAGGACCTTTTAGGTGCGGAGGTGACGCATGAGCACCAATCGACGGGGTTTCCTGAAACTGGCCGCGGTAGCCGGGGCAGCCGCGGCGACCGGGGCACGGAGCGCGGAGGCAGTACCCATCGATCGAGTTTCCGATGATTGGATGGGGATGCTTACCGACCTGTCACAGTGCATCGGTTGCCGGAAGTGCGAGTGGGCCTGCAAGGACGCCAACGGTCTGCCCAACCAACCGCTTGCGACCTACGAAGACCAATCGGTGTTTGCTCGCAAGCGGAGAACCGATCCGCAGAACTTCACGGTGGTCAACCGCTATCCACCCGCTGAGCCTGGTGGAAATCCCGTCGATGTGAAGATCCAGTGCATGCATTGCTTCGAGCCAGCCTGCGCCTCAGCCTGTCTCGTGGCTGCGTTTCGGAAGACACCGGAAGGTCCGGTCCTGTACAACGAGAACGTTTGCATAGGGTGCCGGTACTGCCTGATTGCCTGTCCATTCTATATACCGACGTACACGTACGACGATCCGTTCACTCCGGTGGTCAGAAAGTGCGCGATGTGCTTTCACCGGATCACGGAAGGGGAGATGCCAGGGTGTGCACGCGTCTGCCCTGAGGAAGCCATCACGTTCGGGAAGCGGAGCGACCTGTTGGCGATCGCCCGAGACAAGATCAACCGCAACCCGGGCAGGTATGTAGACCATATTTATGGTGAGCACGAAGCCGGGGGAACGTGCTGGTTATACATTTCGCCCAAGCCGTTTGAAGAGGTCGGCTTCCGGGCGGACCTCGGCACGACACCTTATCCTGAGCTGACGAAGGGCTTTCTTTCGGCTGTGCCCTTGGTGCTCACGATTTGGCCAGGACTGTTGATGGGCGCTTACGCGTTTACAAATCGCCGCGAGGAGTTGGCTGCCGAGGTTGAGGCACTCCAATCCTCGTCCCCGTCAAAGAAAGGGTGATCGCTATGGCTGGTTACGCCGAACGACCAACGTCTTTGCAGGGCTGGTTTGCGGACAAGCTGTTCATGGGCCAGCCGTTCCGCGAGTATGTGCGAGGGCTCTATACGCCCTTCAACATCGTTGCGGCGATCATTGTGTGCGTCGGTCTCGTGCTGACCGTGGTACGCTTCACCCAGGGTTTGCGGGCGACGACCAACCTCACGAACAACTACCCGTGGGGGCTGTGGATCGGCTTTGACGTTCTGTGCGGTGTAGCGCTCGCTGCAGGAGGATTTGTCCTCGCGTCTACGGTTCACCTTTTCGGGTTGCGAGACTATTACCCGCTGGTCCGCCCGGCGATCCTGACGGGCTTTTTGGGCTATTTCTTCGTCGTTGTCGGCCTGTGTTACGACCTCGGGCGGCCATGGCGGCTTCCCTATCCGATGCTGGTCTCGTACGGTGTGACGTCGGTGATGTTTTTGGTTGGATGGCACGTTGCCCTATACCTGACCGTGCAATTCCTCGAGTTCTGTCCCGCTATCGCTGAATGGCTCGATTGGAAGAAAGCCCGCAAGTGGATTGCCTATTTGACGATCGGGGCCACGGTGTTCGGAGTCATTTTGTCGACCCTGCACCAATCGGCACTTGGGGCCCTGTTCCTCTTGGCACCAGGCAAGGTACACCCGCTGTGGTACTCGCCATGGATTCCGGTGTTCTTTTTCGCGTCTGCTGTTGCTGCGGGGCTATCGATGGTCATCTTCGAGAGCATGCTCTCGCACCGGATCTTTCATCACCAAATCGCGGATCATGATCCGGCCCATACGGACCGGTTGATCATCGGCTTGGGGAAAGCGGCGGCGGTCGTACTTTTCACCTACTTTTGCCTGAAGGTGCTCGGTGTCGCCCACGGGCAACACTGGGATCTCTTGCTGACACCCTACGGCTACTGGTTCATGTTCGAGATGTTCGGGTTCGTCTTATTGCCCTGTTTCCTGTACGTTCATGCTGCTCGAACACGAAACGCCACGTTGACCCGATTCACGAGTGTCATCACGGTGTTGGGCATCGTGCTTAACCGGCTTAATGTCTCCTTGATCACATTCCAGTGGAACTTGGAGGACCGTTATTTCCCGCGCTGGAGTGAGTTCGCGATCACCATATTCGTTGTTACGTTGGGACTCCTGACGTTCCGGTGGATCGTCAACCGAATGCCTGTTCTCTACGTTCACCCGAAGTATCCCGCGGAGCATTGAGGGGGGATCAACGGAGGCGCTGGTATGCAAACGCTGCATGAGTACATGATGGAAACGAAAGCGGTCGAGTATTTGATAGCCGTCATCTTCTTGGCGGTATTCATTTTGTTCTGGCGGTTTGCCACCCAGAAGCGATAGCGCTTTTCACCGGGAGACGGAGGCCTAATCCATGTCAAGATCGGTCGCTGGGTTGATGACACTGGTGCTGGGGTGGCCGTTGGCCTCGGCAGTTCACGGGCAGGAGAAAGGGGCGCCCATGACGATGGACGAGCTGCCTTGCACGTTCTGCCATGTGTGCCCGGATCCAACGCAGCGATACCCTTGCTTGCGCGCATGCCCGCGCACGTCGGCCAGGTCGATTAGGAAAGACATATCTCGAAAGCACGCCCCTGACGTGGTCGTGCTCGGCGAACTGCAGGAACTCTATCTGCCGGTGCCCTTCGACCATCGGGGGCATGCCCACATGGCGGAGATGACCACCGGCTGCGCCGTCTGTCACCATTACACGCCGGAGGGCACGGAGGTTCCGGCCTGCAAGAACTGCCACGAGGTCAATCCCCAGCGCGAGGACCTGCGGAAACCGAGTCTAAAGGCGGCGTATCACCGGCAGTGCATGGCGTGTCACCGCGAGTGGAGTGGCGGCACGCAGTGCGGACTCTGCCATCCGCCCAAGGAGGGAACCGGGCAGCCGATACCGACCGCCAGGGAGCTGCTAGACGCGATGCCTGGTCCGATTGCGGAGCCGCACACGTTGATCTACGAGCCGGACTCCAAACCCACCAGACCGGGAGCGAATATCATCTTCCGTCACAAGGAGCACATCGACCGCTTCGGCCTGACGTGCGCCGAGTGTCACCAAGAGGACAGTTGTGCCCGTTGTCACAGCGCGGTGGAGGAATTGCGACCGAGGGAGGCGCTGCTGAAGGATCGTCACGGTCTCTGCTCGGCTTGCCATGACGTGGACAATAAGGACGCCTGTGATCATTGTCACTGGAACGAAGGCGAGCGCAAACCGGAACCGTTTGAACACGACAGCACGGGCTGGGCTCTGAGTGGGCATCACAGCAAGCTCACGTGCCGCGCGTGCCATGAGGTGGTTCCCTTCCGCAAGTTGAGTCGGGCTTGTGATGCGTGTCACAGCGACTGGCAGCCGGACAGCTTTGACCATGCGGTCACAGGGCAGATGCTGGACGCCAACCATGAGGACGTGGATTGCGCAGACTGTCATGCCGGTCGCAAGTTCGATCAGCCGCCGACGTGCAAGGAGTGTCACGAGAAGGACGAGGGGATCAGCTATCCAGGGCAGCGTCCCGGTGATATCGTGATCCCCAGTCAGCGCGAGAATAAGGGTCCATCGGATGAATGACTCCGGACGACTGAGCACAGGCATGACAGAGAAGTCGTCTGGGAAGAGTTGGCCAAGAATGACAATGCTACGTAGCAAGAAAATCGCAGGAGAAAAGACGATGCGTACGGGTTCGATATCGATGTCTTCGTGTTTTCTGGTCCTCCTCGCGGGCTTGGGGGCGACTGCGCCTACCAACGTCCGGGCGACGGAGGCGTTACGCGTTTATGGACCTGTAGGACCGTCGCCGGCCATCGAGGAAGCTGCGATGGTCTTCGCGAATCGGCACGATGTGAAAGTAGAGGTCGTTGCCGGTCCAAGGAACATCTGGCGCGACAAGGCTGCGATCAACGCGGATCTCATGTTCAGCAGCGCCGACTTCATGATGTCCGACTATGCCCGGTCGTTGGGCCTGCAAATAGACCAAGGGTCGGTCACGCCGCTGTACTCGCGGCCATCGGCCATTCTTGTTCGGCCAGGCAATCCGAAACAGATCAGCGACTTTCCGGACCTCGTGAGGCCCGGGCTCAAGGTGATGGTGGTCAACAGCGCCGGTCAGACAGGTTTGTGGGAGGATATGGCGGGCAAGCTAGAAGACATCCGGACAATCCGCGCACTGAGAAAGAACATCGTCGCTTTTGCAACCGACAGCGACGAAGCGATGAGCCTCTGGAAAACCAATGAGGGTATTGACGCGTGGATCACGTGGAACACCTGGCATATACCCCTTCGAGGTCGGGCACTGCTTGTTCCCGTGAGCAGCACCTACCGCGTCACTCGTCAATGTAGCATTGCCTTGACGGAGCGCGGCAAAACTAAACCCGCGGCGAAGGAGTTCATCGATTTCCTGGCTTCGCCGGAAGCCGGCTCCATCTTCGGCACCTGGGGTTGGATAGCCCCCCAAGCCGGAGCGACACCTGTCCGGATCGACACGGACATCGCCATGGCGTTCCGCATACGCGAGGATAAGTGGGATGAGAAGACGGGTGTTGGTGAAGGTTTGGCAAGCCTACGACGGGTGCTTTACGAGTACTCGGCCATTGGAGTCCCGCTCAAGGAGCTTCACGTCGACGCGGTCTTCCACGGAGATGCCGCCTACTGGCTCTTGAAGGACGAGCCCTACTCACGCCGGGCGGGAGGTCGGGAAGGGCAGAATCCGAACAAGGCCATCCTTCGCGAACTCATGGGGTCTGGCGTGAAGATCGAGATGTGCGGCTTGACGATGAAGGAGCATGGTTGGTCAAAGGAAGATCTGCTTCCGGGTGTCGATGTGGTTCCTGCGGCTTACCCGCGTTTGATCGACCTCGAGCTTCAAGGATACGCGACTCCACAAACCGTCCGTTGACGATCCCTCCCCAAGAGGTACGCTGCCTCGCCGCGAAATGGCGTTTTTGTGGCACCAGAGTTGCAGGAGGAAACACGGCGAGTACTGGGCTAGGCCCGCGTGCGCGTTGGAATCGAGGCGCGTGCCGGGCTCTGCGCGGCGGCTTCCGCCGGGTCGTGTTGGCGGTGTGACGGAGCGTCGGGCATCGTCCGCTGCCGCCGAACGTGAATGGCGGATTTGTCGTGGGGTCAATACACCAGACGGGGCCTTGGTCCGGCTGGGTTGTGAAAACCCGTCTGCGTGAGAACGCCGATACAGAAGTAGCCATCAAGGCCAAGTAGCCAGAAGTCGGGTGAAGATTATGAGCATAGACCGTCGCGATTTTCTAAAGAAGGCTGGATTGGTCGGTCTGGGCACTACGGTGGTCGGGCTGGACCCGAGCCGGGCAGTTGCCTCATCGGCCCAGGAGGTGTCGGACGATTGGATGGGGGTCCTGGTCGACCTCCCGAACTGCATCGGGTGCCGCCAGTGCGAGGCGGCGTGCCGGGCAGCGAACGGGTTTGGAGAATTGACGGACCAGGACTTGCGCGACAAATCGATCTTCATCGACTACCGTCGCCCCGGGCCACACATGTATACGACGGTGAACCGTTTTCCGGGCCCTGACGGCGGTGAGCAGAGGCCGGTCTACGTCAAGACCAACTGTTTCCACTGCAACGATCCAGCTTGTGTATCCGCCTGCCTTGTCGGTGCCTTCTCGAAAAAATCGAACGGTGCGGTGCTGTACGATGCTTGGAAGTGTATGGGCTGCCGGTATTGCAACGCGGCTTGTCCGTTTCAGATCCCCGCCTATGAGTACGACAATGCCTTTACACCCCAAGTCCGCAAGTGCACGCTATGCCAGAACGAAGGCAATCCGAACAGGGGGGGTATTCCCGCCTGCGTGCAGAATTGCCCCAAGGAGTGTCTGGCCTACGGCAAGCGGAGCGATCTGCTCGAGCTGGCCCACGATCAGATCAACCGGCATCCGGACACGTACATCGATCATGTCTACGGGGAACACGAAGTCGGCGGGACGTCATGGCTCTACTTGTCCAGTGTCCCGTTCGAGGAGTTGAATTTCTTGCACTTGGGTACGGAGGCGCCACCGCGACTGACCGAGGCGATCCAGCACTCGATCTTCAAGCATTGGATGCCACCGGTGGCGTGGTTCGGCATGCTCGGGATCATCATGCACCTTTCCCGGCCGGAACACGGCAAGGGATCGGCGTCGCCAGAAGATGAAAGGTCTGCGGCCAGCGAAGGCTGACGAGTTGATAAAACGGTAGGAGGTTGAGTCGAAAACATGTTGGAGACAGCCCCGGCACTCGGCACGACCAGCGTGGCGCAGCACGAGCGGCGCACGGTCGATCGCGAGTTTCTGACACCCGGTGTGGGTGTGCTGCTTGTGCTGATAGGCATCGGTTTCTGCTTCGCGGTCTATAGGTTCATCTTCGGACTCAAGTCCATCACCAACCTCAATGACCAGTATCCGTGGGGTCTGTGGATAGCGATCGACGTGGCCACCGGTGTAGCCCTTGCGGCCGGTGGGTTTACGACCGCTGCCCTTGCCCACATTTTCCATCGTGAGCACTACGAGGTTATCACCCGCCCGGCGTTGTTGACGGCGGCGCTCGGGTACACATTCGTCGGTCTGGGCCTGCTCGTGGACCTGGGGCGGTGGTACAACATCTGGCACCCGGCCCTACCAGTGTGCTGGCAGGGCAATTCTGTGCTTTTCGAGGTAGCCATGTGCGTGATGTGCTATCTCACGGTCTTGTACATCGAGTTTCTGCCCATCGTCTGTGAACGGTTCATGGACCGCGGTCGCTATCCCAAGCTCGGTCTGGTTTGCAGCGTCGTTCATCCCGTCGTCCAAAAGACGATGTTCTTCTTCATCATCGCCGGTGTGGTACTCTCCTGCCTGCACCAGTCTTCGTTGGGCAACCTGATGGTGATCGCTCCATACAAGATGAGCCCCTTGTGGTATACGCCGATTCTGTCTCTGCTGTTTCTGCTCTCGGCGATCGCAGTCGGTTTCCCGATGGTGATCTTCGAGTCGATCTTTGCCTCGTGGTCATTTGGAACGAAACCGGAGATGCACGTGCTGAGCCCGTTGGCGAAGTATATTCCCCCAATTCTCGGCATCTACTTGTGCTACAAGATTGGCGACATGTTCATTCGGGATAGCTGGAAGTACCTCGACACCTCGCTCACGACCATGATGTTCGGATTGGAGATGGTCTTTGGGCTCATCGTGCCGTTTCTGATGTTGCTGTCATCGAGGGTTCGCAACTCGCCTCGGTGGCTCTTTACGGCGGCGCTCATGATCGTCCTGGGGGTGGCGTTGAACCGCGTCAATGTGTTCCTGGTCGCGTATCAGCCGCCCTACGTGACGAAGACGTATTTTCCAGCGGTTGGCGAGTTTGCGGTGACCGTCGGGCTCGTATGTCTGTTGATGCTCGTCTACCGCGCCATTGTGATCAACTTCCCGGTGATCCACCATGCTGGTGAGGTGAAACACACATGAACATACGGCGACCCGGCAAATCTCTTGTCAAGCTGATTCATCCGCGTGTACTCAGACCTGTCGGCACGCTCGGGGTGACGGGCGGTATGCTCCTGTGGATGAGCCTGCACCCTGCAACAGCCCAGGAGCAGAAAGACACGCCTAAACCAGTTAGCGCCCACAAGGTCATGACCATGGCGGCGAAGGAATGCCAACTCGGCTGCAAGTGCTGTCATACTTGTGAAGCGCCGAGCTCGGCCGACAAGTGCCTGCCCGGGTGCAAGCGCTTTGAAGCCAGCTCCGTACGCGGGCTGGAAGCCCCCGATGTGGTCATTCTCGACGAGCTGGAGAACGAGTATCTGCCGGTCCCCTTCGACCACAAAGGCCACGCCGACATGGCGGAAATGACCAAAGGCTGCGTCGTCTGTCACCACTACACGCCCGAAGGGAGGCAACATCCATCCTGCAAAGATTGCCACGATCCGGGAATATCCGAGACCTCGATCCGCAAACCGGGATTGAAGGGGGCTTACCACCGACAGTGCCTGGGTTGTCACCGGGACTGGATCGATCAGACGGACTGCGCGATCTGCCACCGTCGTAAGACCTCCATGGAACGAAACGCCGTGCAGACAGTGCCCACGCCCTCCACGGACGACATTCTGGGCCAGATGCACCCTCCCATGAAACAGCCGGATACAGAAATCTACGGGGCAGAGACCAAGACGGGAGCCAAATCGGTCGTCATCTTCCGCCACTGGGAACACGTGCAGGGTTTTGATCTGGCCTGTGTCGAGTGTCACCACGAGGAGAACTGTAGTCGTTGTCATGTGGTGCAAACACCCGAGGAGGAGACATCACCGCCCACGGTTAGAGAGCACCACGAGCCGTGTATCCAATGTCATGAGGCAGACATGCGAGACCCCACGGACGTGATCGAGGGCAGATGCAAGCGATGCCACTGGAAAGAGGGCGATCCGACGATCAAACCATTTGATCACGCCGACACGGGCTGGCCGCTGAGTCGGTATCATGAGGCGAATAGTTGCCGTGCCTGTCATAGGTCGGTTCCGTTTGTCAAGCTGAGCACGGAGTGCGACGCCTGTCACAGCGCATGGGGACCCGGGACTTTCGACCACAGCATCACCGGACAGTACCTGGATGACAATCACAAGGACGCACACTGCGAGGATTGTCACGCGGACCGCAAGTTCGACGCCCCACCAGCCTGTGATCAATGCCACGAGGAAGACGAGAACATCGCCTTCCCCGCCAGCCGCCCGGGACCAATCTTCGGCCAGCAACCACCATCCGAGCAGTAGGATCGCCCGAGGGTCTTCGCTGTCGTTGGTTAGCCGTTGGATTCAGTCGACCAGGAAGGGGAGTCTCACGGCGCCTTCCATCGTACGAATTCGCCGTTCTTGATGGTTTTGACCATGAGCGGCTTCTTGGCGTCGCCGTTCTCGTCAAACGTCGTCGTGCCGGCGACTCCCGGATAGTCCTTGACCGCCACAAGATGCTTCGCCACCTTCTTGGGATCGGGACCAACGGCCTCAATGGCGTCGGCGAGAATCTGAAGGGCGTCGTACGCGTGGGCTGAAACGAAGTCCGGCTTCCGGTCAAGCCTGGTCCTAAACGCGCTGACAAACCGTCTCACGCTCTGCGAGCCCGCATCCGGATCGAAGGCCGGTGCGAAGTAGATGACCCCTTCCGCAC
>CAYOQG010000026.1:0-30175 GCA_964405925.1 uncultured Phycisphaeraceae bacterium
GCATATGGCTCCACCACACCACGACCAGATCAGGAGGAAGCCGATCACGAACAGGAGAAAGTACAGGAAATGGTGCCTCAAGAGCCACCATACACCGTACATCATGTCGACAACGCTCC
The DNA here is from genome assembly GCA_964405925.1 of uncultured Phycisphaeraceae bacterium. Classification (GTDB taxonomy): domain Bacteria; phylum Planctomycetota; class Phycisphaerae; order UBA1845; family UBA1845. The sequence goes on from CAYOQG010000026.1 coordinate 120, forward strand.
GCAGCGGCCGTGTGTAGGTATGGGTGTCAACGTATGCGCCAAGGGGCGTACCCCCTGCCACGGACGAACCGGGAACGGAGGAGCCAAGCAAGCCGAGCACGCACCGTTTCTCATGCGTTCGCCAAACTTCGAAGATGCCACCTGGATCCACGGGTTTCTGAGGTTCCTGATAGGGTAGATCCATCTCCCGCGCCTGGATGAAGCGGGTGATGGCATCCCTCTCGACCTCGTGGTTCGACCAAACGAGATCGAGCAGGCCACCCAACACGAACGTCAGAAAGATCCCCATGAGTCCGACCGCGAGTTTGCCTGGCTGAACCGCGATCATGAGGGCTCGGACGATGGGCAGCAGCCCACTCGCTTCGAGCCATCCCATACCGTTTTGTTGCTCCGGGCTCTGATTCATGGCACGCTCCTGACAACCCGACTGAATCTGTCTATCGGTAGCGGATCGTCTCCTACGATTGCACATTCGGGCCACACGGAGAAACATGTCCTGGAAATGCCACTCCGTCGACGGGCATAGACCGCGTTTTGCCCCGTTTCCGAACGGCATGGATCATTATAGCCTCACTCTCTGGTCGGGCAATGGACACCCCGTGCAAGATTCCTGAGAAGAAGGGTCAACTGCCGGGAGCGCGATCTGACGCTCAAAAGGGGTGGCGAGGAGGGGGCGGCACGAAGCCCTCTTTCCGGAACCTCAAGCCATGAAGCTATCGTCCGTACACCGCACGGTGCAGCCGAAAGACAACTGCGGTCCGGTGGTCGTCGACGACGGACGAGATCGTTCCGGTCAAGGGCATTCTCTCCGGTCGCAGCCAGCCAGAGCGTACGAAAGAATCCCAGCCCGCTCCGGCAGCGTTGAAGAAGGCTTCCGGGCCCCTGGCGCAGTCCGCAGGCGAGAGCCGTCGCTTTCCGCCCGATGAGCTCGTGGGTGGGATGGGTAGGAACAAACCAGCGTAAGGGTGAATGACGCGAGTCCGCGCGCGGCGGACGAGGCTCGCACAGTTCCTTTTCTCCGTGGGCCGAAGGGCGGTCAGGGGACAGTGGATACGCCAGAACGGAGCTCCACGATACGGCGCCTGAGTTCACATTTGGGCGCGGGCACATCCGGCCGGACGAGCTGCTACGTGGCAGACACAGAACGAAAGTGGAACTGTGACCGCGTGTCGCCAGCCAAGGCTGTTGCACACGTACGCCGCTAACGTCAATCGTACTCAAAGGTTACGCCTGCCTTGTGCTAGTTTGGCATGTCAAAGTGTAAATGCGGACCACCACTCTGCGAATGGGAGGCGAGAGTCCGAAAAACAAGTGTAGCCGTAACTCGTAGCCGAGGCTGGTGAGTCCGCGCGGTCGGCCTTGGACCCTCGCGGTTCGACGGAAGGATGTCGCAGTTCTCGGAGGTTTGGACCTTTGTGCAGTCAGTGCAAGGGTCGAGGATCGTCAGCGGATCGGGACACGGTCGTCGTTTCCATCCCCGGTCTCGGGCGATATAATGTTCTGAGGAAGTCTGACTGGTGCGGCTTCCATGCTCGACGAGGAGTGGTTAAACGGCTGAACCGATACTAGAACCCTGTGGCGTTTCGCATAGGTGCCAAACGACGTACCGACCCCCCTCGAGGTTGGCGGTCTGGGTGCCGGCAAGCGACCCACCTTAGAGGAAGGGTTCCGTCCGTTAGCTCCTACCGGCATTATGGCGGTTGCGCCTTTCGGACCCTCCGAGGAGGGCTTGCGTAAACACCGCAGGCCCTTTTTGTTACCGGGCGCGGTCGGTCTTGCCTCTTTCTCGCGTAAGTGATCAGGGCTGGACGAGTGCGTCATCGCCGGGTCCTTGCGTATAGTGCGGCTTACGATGACGAAGACGAACACAACATTGGTACTCTTCGAGGACGAAGGGTTTGTCAATCTGCTACCGGTCGTGTTCTGGCGGTCGGTTTTCGAGTTGCAGGTTGGCCGAAAGATCGTCTTGGACCGAATCGCCCAACGGTTGGAGGCACCGGTGAGTGGTGTGTGGACGCGCGAGTGGCTCGCCCCTGTCGCCGCCCAGCGGTGTGGGGCACCCGCTAATCAACCGATTCAAGAGGGGACGATCCTCGTTAACGGCCGCTGGATTTTCGAGGACGGAATCGTGTTCCCCGACGGCCCGTGCGTCGGTGTTATTGATAATGAGGTGGCATACATCGTTTGCGACGAGAAGTTGGCGGGCCAATTGGCGGCTGCGGATCTGCTTGACGCCACGCGGCGAAAGTTGAGCCTGGGCGACGTGCCCACGACCGAAGCACCGGGCCGCTTGATCCGCTACCCTTGGGACATCATCGCGGCACTGCCAGACTTGATGGAGGGTGACTGGCGACACAGCGATCCGATCATCGAGTCTGAACTCGATCCCAACCTGGTGCTGGAACCCCGCGACCGGATTCACGTTGGTGAACGAACGTTCATCCACCCCACGGCCATCATCGATGCAACGGTCGGACCGGTCTACATCAGCCACGACGTCCGAATTGGCGCGTACACTGTGATCGAGGGGCCGGTGTACCTTGGACCGTGCTCCCGTGTCCACCCGCATTCTTGGCTTCATGGCGGCAATGCCATCGGACCGGTCTGCAGGGTAGCCGGCGAGCTGTGCGCCTGCGTCTTGAACAGCTACACCAACAAGCAACACGGCGGGTTCCTGGGGCACGCGTATGTCGGTAGCTGGGTGAACCTCGGCGCTGGTGCGAACAACTCTAACCTGAAAAATACCTGTGGGAAGATTCGTGTGCCCGTCGCCGGCGTCAAGGTCGATACGGGCGTGAGAATGTTCGGGGCGACCATCGGGGATCACGCGAAGCTGGGAATCAACGCGACCATTCCGACTGGAGCCGTGATTGGTTTGGCTGCGAGTGTGGCTTCGACCCGAATGCTGCCCAAGTTTCTCCCATCCTTTAGCTGGGTTACGGAAGATAACGTTGGCTCGGGTGATCCCTTGCGCTTGCTTGATGCAGCCTGTGCCGCCATGGCCCGCCGTGACGTCGACATGACAGACGAGGAAGTCGAGCTCTTTCTCGATTTGGGCCAGCGCGTCAAGTCCTACGAGGGCCGGGCACGGTAACGTTGACGACGCCCTGCCCAGGTTTCCATTCTCGTACTGTCCATCTGGTGAGACCGCACGTCTCATCACGCCCAATCTATAGTCCGAATGCGCGAATACACCCAGCACCGAGCCACGGGCTCTTGGCCCGCGCGGATGTCCGCGCAAGCTGAAGTGTGCGGCTCAGATAGCCGGAGGATTTGCTAGACGTATCACCAGTTGGAATGCGTCGATTACATCTGGGCGGCGGGGATGAGCCTGCGGCCCAGGTCTTGCTCGTGGACCTGGTGGGTGATTCGCTCGGCCATTTCCACGGCTGCGTACCCTTCCTCGGCGCTGACCGCAGCCCCCCCGCCGGTTCGGACGGAGTCCAAAAATGACAGTATTTCGGCACGAAGCGGCTCGACGTCATCGACCTGAAGCGGCTCGACTTTCATCATCGAGCCGAAGTCGAGGTGCTGCATCTGTGATAGATCGTCGAAGTTCCGTTCCCTGGCCATCCGAATCAGATCGAGGTTGTCGGAAAGCTTGATGGCGATGCCGGTTTTCTTCTGGTAATCCATCGAGATATACGCGGTGGGCGAGAAGATGCGGATCTTTCGCTCCGTCTTCAAGGCCAACCGCGATGCGGTCAGGTTGGCGACGGTCTCGCGGCCGAAGCGGACTCGTGCGTTGGCTACGTCCTCGCATTCGCCGAGCACGCTGACACCCACCGCATCGAACGTGTAGTCCCGCTGCTTCACAAGGTGCAGCACGATGTCGATGTCGTGGATCATCATGTCGAACACGACACCGATGTCTGCGCTGCGGAAAGTAAAAGGGCTGATCCGATGTGTCTCGATGAACCCCGGCGTGACCTCCATCCGCAGCATAGCCTGGACGACGGGGTTGAATCGCTCGGAGTGACCCACCTGCAGTACGCACTTGCACCGCTGTGAGGCATCAAGCAACTGTTTGGCGCTGGCCGTGTCCGGTGCCAGCGGTTTCTCGATCAGCACGGAGACGCCCCGTTCCATGAGTGGTATAGCCACCTCGGCGTGATAGACGGTCGGAACGGCTACGGTCACCGCGTCGAGCTCACCTTTGACGTCAGCGACTCGCTCGCACGCGACGCCGCCGTACTGCGACGTTAACTTCCCGGCGCGGTCCTTATCCTTATCCACCACCGCCACCAGCTCGCACGCATCCAGCTCGGTGTAGATACGCACGTGGTGTCTTCCCATGTGACCACCGCCGATCACCGCGACGCGTAGAGGTTTGGTCATATCGTAAGCCTCTTTCTCTTCCCACGTGGATTATGTTGTGGGGACAGGTTGACGAAATTTGGCTGTCACCGTCTTGTCTTGATCGAGCACAATGCTCGCCGGATTGGATGCACCGGAGAGGTTTCCGTCCCACCCGGCAAAGCCCCAACCCGTCTCAGGTTCGGCTGTCAAAGCGAATGCCTCATGACCGGCGTGGGCAGATACTGCACGCTTGCGGTGGACCGATCCGCGGCCGACTACGTTCACGGTGAGCGTATAGCGGTTCGTCAGCCTCCAGGAATTACGATGCACCGGATCGGCCCGCAGCGATTCAAGGTACCGCCCATGCCGACCGTGGGTGAACGACCTCATCAGAAACTCGCACAGGTACTGCACGTGCGGGTTGAGCGATTCCGTTTCGAGCAGCCTCTGAACGCGTTCGCGGATGCCCGTACCGCTCAGTCTTGCACGGCGGGAGAACAGTCTCTGATAAGCGTCTTTCAGGGCGCCGATGTCCTCGTACGTGTAGCCGCTGCGTTGGAGCCCGACCCCGTTGATCATGCGGACCTCCGACCGGCTCCCCCGAGCGGCAACAACCACCATGTACGGTGGGACATCAGCAGAGACACGGGTCATGCCGCCGACGAAGGCGTGCCGCCCGATGGTCACAAAATGATGCACTGCACTGGCACCGCCCATGTTCACGTGGTTCTCGACGTGCACATGGCCGGCGAACTGAACATAGTTGGCAATGATGCAGTTGTTGCCTATGTGGCAATCGTGAGCGACGTGCACACCAATCAGAAGAAGATTCCCGTCTCCGATGCTGGTGATGCCTCCACCGTTCGCTGTTCCGGGGTGCAGGGTCACCATTTCCCGGATCACATTCCGTTTCCCAATCCTCAGCATGGTGTGTTCGCCCGCGTACTTGACGTCCTGGGGAGCGGTGCCGAGAACGGCTTGGGGGTACACGTCGCACCCTTCCCCCAACACCGTATCGCCCTCCACGGTTGCGTGGTGGTGCAGTTTGCAGCCGTTGCCGAGGACGACCCGGGGCCCAACCACGCAGTAGGGCCCGACGTGCACGTCGCGGCCGATTTGGGCACCTGGTGAAACGATAGCTGTGGGATGAATGCTCACTAAACCAACCTTCTATTTCCGCAGGCACATGCGGCCATCATGGGCTCGGCAACCCACCCGTCTCCACCTGCAATCACGATGCCGTGTGCGCCCCAGTTCTCTGTCCCCTTATCAATGCGATTCCGCGTCTGTCAAGATGAACTTGATCTCCGCCTCCGCCACCAGCTCATCCGCCACGTGGGCACGCCCCTTGACGTGGCCGGTGGTGGACCGGACGCGGATCGCCTCCGCCTCGAGAATCAACTGATCGCCCGGACGGACCGAGCGGCGAAATTTCACCTTGTCCAGGCTGAGCAGCACAGCCACCTTGCCCTTGTGCTCGAGCTCCTGACTGAGGAGTACCCCGCCGATCTGGGCCAGGGCTTCAATGATCAATACGCCCGGCATGATAGGGTCACCGGGGTAGTGCCCCTGGAAGAAGGCTTCGTTGATGGTGACGTTTTTGAGGCCGACAACGCGCTTGGATCCGTCGATCTCGATGATCCGGTCGATCATCAGGAAGGGGTAGCGGTGAGGAAGAATACGCTGGACTCGATGGATGTCGAGCGTCGGAGCATGGGTGCGAAACGCCTCCCGCTCCTGTGCTTCCTCGGATTTCCGCAGAGCCCGGACCAGCTCGTGGTTGAGGGCATGTCCGCTCTTGATCGCGTGAATCCTTCCCACGAGCGGTCGACCGAACAGCGCCAAGTCCCCGATCAGATCGAGAATCTTGTGGCGGACGTACTCATCCGGGAATCGCAATCGGTTCTCGATGGGCCCATCGGGGCCTACCACAAGGAGGTCCTCGTAGGTCAGATGCCGGCCAAAACCGGTGGCTTGCAGTTGCTCAGCTTCCTTCTCCAGCACGAATGTTCGCGCGGGGGCGATGTTGGCCTCGAAGCTCTCCGGCGTGAGGGTCACCCGATAGTTCTGGCGACCGATTGGCCCGGCGGGACCGTAGTCCAAATCGTAGGCGACGTCGAGCGACTCCGATTTCGGATCGAGCGGAGGCAGGGCGATCAGCTCCGAATCACCCTCTGCCACACGAATGACGTCGTTGATAATAAATGCCTCAACAGAGGCACTCTGCTCACACACGCCAGCCGTGCGCAGCTTCTGCACAAAGGGTTGGCTGCTCCCGTCGAGCGCGGGTATCTCGCTCGCGTCAATCTCGATCTGAAGGTTGTCGAGTCCCAGACCCACGCAGGCGCCCAGACAGTGCTCGACGGTCTCGATGGCGACCGTTCCGTTGCGCAACGACGTCCGGCGGGCCCGCTTGGACACGTTCTCGACACGGGCAGCTACACGCACGGGCGGTGATTGATCCGTTCGAACAAAGCAGAGCCCGCTGTGCGGGGCGCCGGGGCGCACGCGCATGGTGACGGGCTCACCGGTAAACAGACCGCGCCCTTCGAATTCCACCTCGCGACTAATGGTCCGCTGATTCTTCAAGTCGCTTCACCCGCGCCATCAGTTCCTTGAGCTGCTTGGCGAGCTGGGGGAGCTTGCGAGCCTGGGCGCGTTCGCGCAGCTCTTGACGATGATCCCGAGCCGGGAAACCGGACGCCGTGATCCCCGGCGGCAAGTCCTTGTCAGCGATCGAGAGCCCCCCGGCCATGAGGACACCATCACCGAGGGTTACGTTGTCCAGCACGCCCGCCCTGCCACCGAGGATGCAGTAGTTGCCGATTCGCACACTCCCCGAGATGCCCGCTTGTCCGGCAAAAACACAGTGCTCGCCAACGCGCACATTATGGGCAAGCTGCACCAAATTATCAATCTTCGTGCCCCGCCCAATGACTGTGTATCCAAATTTCGACCGGTCGATGCAGGTACATGCCCCAACCTCGACGTCGTCCTCTAAAACGACACCGCCGATATGGGGGATTTTGTTGTGCCTTCCCTCATCGAAGAAAAAACCGAGCCCATCGGCACCGATCACCGCTCCTGGGTGGATCACGACCCGGTTGCCAACCACGCAACCGTCGCGAATCACCACATTGGGCCAGACCACACAATCATTGCCTACCGTGGTCCCATGTCCGATGAACACTCCGGCGCAGAGCACGGACGAGGCGCCAATCGTAACCCGCGCTTCAATAACGACGTGCGGGCCGATCGCACACCTCGAGCCGATCTGTGCCGTTTCGTGCACAACTGCTGTCGGATGGACCCCGGGGCCCGGGTGGGCAACCGGTGGGGCGAACGCCCCCAAAAGCCTGGCTACGGACCGGTCGACACGCTCGCAGAGGATGGCTGGCATTGGCGTCTCGCCGAAATCGACTGGGACCAGGACCGCGCCAGCGCGGCTGCTGGTCAGCTTGGCGGCGTACTTCGGGTTCGATACCCACGTCGCTTGGTTGGGTCCTGCCTCCGCGACGTCCCCGACACCCGTGATCACAGTACTGGTATCGCCGCGGGTCGTCCCGCCAACGATCGTGGCGAGCTCCTCAATGGTGTACGTTCGTGCCATGCCGCGACCACGCTTATGGTGATGGACTACTCCGCCGACAGCGAGTCCACCGCATCTATCTCGTCAGGAACCGGAGGTTTCGCCAGCCCTGCCTTGCCCCCAGCGGCCTTGTACTTCTCGTTGAGCCGGGCGACGACTACGTCGGTTAGATCGACACGCGGGCTCCAGAAAACCACTTTGTGCAGCGCGATCTGCTGCCGCACCTGCGTCGGCGACTGGGGTGCGTCGTTGGGCAGTTGATCCGCCGCGAGGACGATGTCGATCCTTTGCTCCTGGGCGACTTCGTAGACCGCGGCCTCGATGTCGACGTAGATGCCCAATAGCGCCGCAGCCAGGCCTGCTTCGATCTTTTCGCCCTCCGAATCGACAAACCACTTGAGTTCCGCCTCCTGCATCGCAAGCTGCTTGCGACGCTCCTCGAACTCCTGAGTCCCCGGCTTCAATTCTTCCTGCAAGGAACGACGAGTGCGCTCGATCGCCTCTGTCAGCGACTGCCGCTTTTGGTTGAGCCCGATCCGCTTTTCCTCGAACTGAGCCTCCAGGTCACGTGTCTTGTCGTAGTTCTCCGAGATCCTCGGAAGATTCACCACTGCAATCTTGGTGGGGCCCAACGTGGGCTGCTGACCCACGGTCATCAAAGCCGCCGCCATCGACAATGTCACAAGTGTCATATCATCCCTCTCGCAAGTTCCATAAACCCCGACGTCCGTCGGGCGAATCGCACCCCCACCATTGTCGCCAGCTCAACAAGCCCAACAAGCCCACGAGGACACAGAGAACGCTGATCCTGCAACAAAAACCTACAGATATGGGTCAGGTCGCCCCGTTTCGGGGCAGGCCCTCGCTTCATTCATGGCCCGAGAGATCGTGCCCGGACGCTACGAAGCCCAGCCCGACTCACGCCACCCATCGGGGCAGTTCGCAGCAGGGCTCATCGAGGTGACGGCCGAGCCAGCGCAGAACCGCGACGAATTCCGGGCATGTGGGTGCGCCCGAAGGAGTCTGGAGGATCGTGGCGAGGTCGGTCACCGAGCCGAGGATGCGCGGGGCATCGCGCGTTCCGAGGTAGCTCCTCCTGCTTCCTTTTGTCCGAAAGAGATCTTCGATCACACGCTTCGGAGGGCGATCGAAGTCCTGGTCCTCGACGGGCACGCGCCAGTTGCCAAGCCGTTCCCCCGTACCGAGGATGGTTCGCAGGGCGTCCTTCGCGGCAAGCAATAGCATCTCGAAATCATACTTGAAGACCGCGGGAAGGAAACGAGTCATGTACTCGTTGGCTTGCCTCTTCGAGAGTTGAAATGTTGAGACGAGAGCCTGCTTGACGAGTTTCCTCTGAAGCTCTTTCAGGGTACTTGCGTTGGTGTGTGAGTACTCGGAATCTGCATACGCTTCCGCAGGATAGAGGTCAGGCAGGCCAACCACGATGTCGGAGTTGCTGCCCGTCAGTCTTTCGGCTGCGCGGGGGCCGATCTTCTTCAGGAAGTTAGACTTGTTCTCCATTGGTATTACGGCAAGCCCATGTCGCTTCCGACGTAGACGATCACGCCACGGTTTCCAAAGCGATTCAAGGCCCAACTGATCCGATCGACCCTCGACGAACAACCACGCCTTCACGGGAGCGCCTCCAGTTCACCGGAGGCGTGAAGCTCGCCAAGCGTTCCTCCAAGCTGCGAGTCGAGCATCTGAACGAGTGATTTGCGGGTTCGCGGTCGATACCACGCAGCGCGCGATTCATCGCGGGCGAGTACCGCTATGCTATCCAGACTGAACGAGTTCAGAAGCTGTGGACTATGTGTGGTTACAAGGATCTGAGTCCGTTGCGAAGCCGATCGGATTACGTCGGCGACGATTGGGAGCAACTTTGGATGCAGCCCAGCCTCGGGCTCATCGACGGCGATCAATCCTGGTGCAATCGGATTGAGCAGGGCGGCGCATAATAGGAGGAAACGTAGCATCCCGTCGGAAAGCTCCCATACGTCGATCGCGCGGCGTAGACCAGCTTCATGGACTCTCACCAACACGCGAGGCTCGCCTCCATAAGCTGTCTCGGCTGTTATGTCGTCAACGTGTGGGTACGCGGCCGCAAGAAAGGCCCGCAACTCCGACGCAGCGTCGCGGAAATTATGCCGAGTGAGAATCTCATGCAGCACCGTCCCCAGATTTTCGCCAGTTGTGTTGAGAGCGGTATGGGCGCGGATCTCCGCGAGGTTACGTCGTACCGGCGAGTTTTGACTCACGTCGAATCCCGGGTAATAACAGAAGCTTGAAAGGTATGCGCGAATCCATGTCGGAATTGGGAACTGGTTCTCAAAACGCATCCGGGCCAGAACCAACGATGTTTTCTGAGCAGGGAACTCGGTGGGGAGTCCGGTCGCCCCATTTGGCGCATCGAAGGGCGGTGGGTCCCCCGGCTGATCGAACGGAGTTAGTTTGCCTGTGGCTGGGTCAAAGACCCGCGCTTGCTCCCCATCGACTTCGAGCATTTTGAACGGGTGGCGGAAACCGGGTCGTGGGTTTGCATATCGAAGGCACTCGTATCGGGGCACTATCTTCCCTGCCGGGTCGCGACCTAACTGGGCTTCATAAATGCAAGGCGCGTCCTCACCGACGGGGATTCGTGACCAAAAAGGGTGATGGACGGGCTTCGAGATCGTGAGCTCCCAGCGGATCTCGCTGCAGTCACGTCCGCAGTTTAGAATCGACCACATGCCGCCGCGAACTGCAATTACGTCCTCGATGGGCCACTCGAGACCATGCGTGACCACAGACAACGCATCCAGAAGTGAGCTCTTGCCCGTGGCGTTCGCACCGACGACAACGGTGAGCGGACCCAAGTCCGCTTCAAATCCGTCTAAAAGTCGATACCCATCGAAGCGTACATGTTGGATCATGGTTTCCACTCCGCGCGATAGACAAGCGTCCTACCGATCGGATTGTACTCCAAAGGGCGGCGCGCTCCCAACCTTCCGAGGCAGCGGGTCTGGGGGCACGATTTTTACGTCCCCCTGGGGCAGTTGCACCTCTCAGCGGTTGACGCGTTCAGCAAATGCGAGGGTCTCTTCGTACAGGGCATCGAGCATCTCGGACTCATTGACGGTCCGCTTTTGCTCGCCCTGGACGTAGATGATGCCTTTGCCCTTACCGGCGAAGATGGCTACGTCTGCCCCCTCGGCTTCCCCGGGTCCGTTGACCACGCAGCCCATGACCGCCACCTTCACTGGGATCTTGATCGTCGCGAGCTTTCGACGCACGTCGGCGACGAGCTTGATCAGGTCGATCTCGCTGCGGCCACAAGTAGGGCAGGCGATTAGCTCCGGTTCGGTTCGATTGCGCAAGCCGAGCGAGCAAAGCAGCTCCTTGGCATCCTCGACCTCGCATACCGGATCGGATGCGTAGGAGATGCGGATCGTGTCGCCGATTCCCTCAGACAGAAGCGACCCAATCGCCGCCACCGATCGAATCCGACCCGTCTCCGGCGGCCCGGCGTGTGTGACACCGACGTGCAGCGGCAGATCGAACCGATCCGCGATCGAGCGATAAGCCTCGATCGTCATCGCGGCATCCGGCGTCTTGGCACTTAGCACGACATCGCGGAAGTCGTTCTCGTCGAAGATTCGCATGTACTCCTCGAGCACCTCGATCATCAATCGGACCATCTCACGGCGATAGTCCACTGCAAGGGCCTGTTTCTGCGATTCGCGTACGCTCTTGTCTTTCCGCTCGACCACGCTGCCCTCATTCACGCCGAGGCGGATGGGAATCTGCCGCTCACGGCAAGCGGCGATTACGCGGTCCACCTGCTTGCGATCCGAGATATTGCCCGGGTTGAGCCGAATCTTGTGGACGCCGGCTTCGATCGCTTCCAACGCCCTTTCATAATGGAAATGGACGTCGGCGATGACGGGGACCGGCGACTGATCGAGAATCGCAGGCAGAGCTTCGGTATCGTGCCGATCCGGCACGGCCACCCGAACCAGCTCACACCCGGCCTTCGCCAGCCTTCGGATCTGCGCAACGGTCGCGTCGACGTTGTAGGTCTCGGTATTGGTCATGGATTGGATGACGATCGGGGCACCACCGCCGATCGGAACGCGGTCCACGAGCACCCGTCTGGTGTTCTTACGTGAGAACATGCCAAGTCCGTACCCTTCTCGGCTCCAATTCGCTCCCATTGTAGTAGCGTTGACGAAATGGGGTCAAATGCGACAGTTGGGCCTTGACGGGCCGCTACGCCGATGTTTCTCTATCGGTGGTAAGTCTGCGGCGGTGTCCCGATGGACATCGGGAGCGTGCGTCGGATCAGCGCCCGATCTGGAGCCTTGCGATAGGGCGATCGATCTGACAGCGTCTAAACAAGGACAAGTTCGAGGCAACGGAGGTTCATCGATGTTTACTGGGCGTCGTGTAACAACAGTAACGGGTCTATTGTTGGGGCTGTTTCTAGCTGGTTGTGCGGCCACCGAACGGGCTGACGTTTACTTCAGCTATGTCGTTGAGCCCGATCGTGGTCTGCCACATGGCATGGATACCATCGCGATCATGCCCGCGAAGGTGGGTCCCACAACCGATCCCAAGTGGTCCGACATGTGCGTGACGGTATTGCAGAGTCTGGTGAACGAATCGCGCACCCGGTTTGGCACCGATGTCACCGTCGTCGAGCGGCGGGATGCCCAGGTGGTCTGGGACGAAGCTGACCTGGCGGCCGCCGGGATGTCGACCGGGGCAGGCACGCAAGGTGGGCAGGTCTTAGCCACCCAAGGCACGTTGCTGAGCAACATCAACGTCAAGGTCGAGACCCACAAAGGGAAGCAACGGACTTTGTCAGGCCTGGACGTCTTCGGGTGGGGAGGACACGGCTGGGGCAGCGGTGGGGCCGACATCGATACCAGCGAGGTCGAGACCGTCACCCGGAATATGACCGTGCAGACCGAGTTCAAGCTTATCGACACCGCAAACGGGCAGGTCTGGGCCCATCATAGCCCGAGAACCTACACCGCCACCGATAAGACCAAAGCCAGTCCCATCTTCGGCTCCAGCAAGACCGAGGCAGAGCTGACACCGCGCGACACCATTATTGCCGGGCTGGTCGAACAGGGCGCGAGAGAGTTCATTAGTCAATTGATGCCGTGCCGCATCGACGTTCAGGCCAGAGTCGTCTCCAGTGGGAATAGTGACTGTGTGCAGGGTGTGAAGATGCTCCGCGGCGAGATGTACGACGCCGCGTTGGGCATGTTCAAGGTCGCTCTTTCCGCCAGTGCCGGTGACGACCGGGCGGCGTTCGGGGCCGGTGTAGCCTGCGAAGCCATGGGGCGATATGACGATGCCCTGCGGTACTACAAACAGGCCTGTGCCGAGAGCGGCCGCGTCGAGTATCGCCAGGCCCTGGATCGGATGAAAACCTACAGCCACCGTATCCGCGGATGACCGCCACGCGCTTGATCGCGCAAACAATGGGCCGCCCGTTCTTGGGCGGCCCATTTTCTAGTACCAGGTTGGTCAAAGCGTCTACCCTGACGCTCTCGTTCCTATCGCATTCATGACACCGCCAGCGAGGGTGGGCTCGATGCCCACCCCCACGGCGACATTACCTTGTCACGGAGCACACGGATTGGTGATCGGTGGTCCAACCGGATCCGCAGCCGAGTTCCTGAACGCATCCACGATGTACGAAATGTCGACAAAGTCAACCTTCCGGTCTGGCAGAGCCTGCGAAATGTCGGAGTTGATCACGTCGGCTCTCGCTTTCCTGGGTGCGCCGGGCACGTTCTTGAACTTCTCCACAACCGCCGAAATGTCGACGAAGTCGATCACCCCGTTGGGTGGCGTGCACGGCAGCGTACCGCAGTCGCGAACGACGTCACCGATCTTGCTCTGGACGACACTCAGCGATGGCGAGTAGGAGTCCTCGTCCCCCGCGGAGCAGTCGAGGTGAATCACCTGAACATCATAGACACCGTCGGGAATCAATCCGTCGTTATAGACATCCACGGTCCCGTACACGGTCCAGTCCGTGTAGAAGGGGCCGCAGCCAAGCACGGCAGCCCAGAACGTCGGCGGCGGGACAGGCTGATTGGAGCCCGAAGCCTCCGTCACCAGGAACGGCTCCTGGACCCACATCGTTCGTCCCTCTGCGTATTCGAACCCCGGAGGCATGGACGTAAAGGTCACGCGGACCGCTTGCTGCTGACCCGCATCACCGGCCTGGAAGGACAAGTACCGGTTCTTGGTCCCATTGCCTTGATCAGGTGTAACCGGGTCTTGCCGGGCTGCACTGGAGATCGGGCAGTCCACCGCTTCGCAATTGATCGTAAACGACCCGGAACCCTGGCACCCGTTGACGCACTCAACGACCGGGTTCTGCGTGTCTGTATCCCGCCAGCCCGCAAACTGCAGCGTGTAGCACACGCCCGCATCGACGATCATCTCGACCTCCGGTGGCCCACCACCGACACCGCACGTGTCGTCACCGCAGTCTACGATGAAGGTGTCGTCGGTCGGGCATACACAGTTGGGAGTTCCGTCCGAGTAGACCGCCAGGGCCGAGTCGTAGTCGGCGTCGTCACACATGCGAATGGTCAGACGACCACTGCACGTAGCAGTGTATGCGAACCATACGTCGGCACCGATGTCGACATCATCGGACCCCATGGGATCACCCGGATCGATGCGGCAAGGAACGGTGTCCGGTCCGTCGGTGGTCGCACAGAGGTTGTTGAAGGGCACGAGACCATCGGTCACAGGCATCATCCACGTCAAGCAGTCGTCGTTCGCCGGGCGGGTCTGCGGACAGGTGCCGACGCCACACGTTTGGGCGATTCGCCACGCCCCGAGCAGTTCGTTGCACTCGGCGAGCGTGTAGTCGTCGATGCAGTCTCCGAGCGGATCACATAGACAGCAGGCCCCGGGGGCGGCGGCCGGAACGGTAAGCGGCATGTTGAGGCACATGGCCATGTCGTTCCCACGACCGTCGCCACCTTCCCAGACCTGGTTGAAGTCGAACATGTGCCAATCGTTCCCACCACCGCCGTCGGAGATCGCCGCGTCCTGGGCCCAGTTCCAGTTGCAGGTATTGCCTTCGGGCAGAGGCGAAGAGGCGGAAACCTCCAACCAGTAAATCTGTCCGGGTGTCAGGGTGAACGGCGAGTCCAGACCCAGGCTTATCATCCACTCGTCAAAGTTCCAACCATCGTCGGGGTAGGTGATGTTCAGGCGCTGCTCGTCCGTTGTCGTGCAGCCCAGTTCAGCTCCCGGTATGCTCGAGAACCCGGGCGCCAGGCCGGCGTCCTCGTAGACGCACACCGTGAACGTGGTGGTGACCTGGGGGACGCAGTTTGCCTGGTCGTCGTCGACGCAGGAGCAGTCGCAGCGGTTCGGGCCTGCGGGTGTGTTGCAGTCGACCGTGTCGTCGATCCACGAGCCCACGACGCAGACGTGGTTCAGCTCCTCAGCCGTCGCGATAAAGTCGTCAACCCGCCGCAAGTCGGGATGCACGTCCACATCGGCGGGGTAGACCGTCTCGCGCGAGCTTGGCTGGCAGTTTATGTCGCTCTCGACCGGACAGATGGGACACGGGTCCGGATCCCAACTGCAGCGTGCACCGCCGACATAGTCACCGTTTTCGAGCTCACAGTCCGGCTCGGTCATGGGTTGATTCGCCGGTGTCCGATCGATGCACCCTGTGGCTGTGCAACAGGACCCGGTGCAGCAGGGGTTGTCCGTCTGATCCGGCGGTAGCGTGCAGTCGGGGTCGGACCCGCAATCCACGTTACCGACCAGCCAATAACCATCAAGGTCCTGACACTCCAGCTCGGTGACGACTTGGCAGGTCGTATCGGCGCAACAGGCCGCAATCGGACAGGCCTGGGCAACAATATGGAACTGGTAGTTCGCACCGGGAGGGCCAGACGTCCCACCAGGTGCCGAGTAGACCGGATAGTAGTACGTCCCCTCAGGCAACAGGAAGGTTGTCCAGAGGTTGTCTGCCACACAGAACGGTGCACCGCGGGCAAACCCCGCCGTCCCGCGACCTTCGCCCACCGGTTGGGTGACGCCGATGTAGGTCTGGAGGTCGTCACAGGGGCAGGCACCGTAGAGCTGGGCCCAGGCGGGGCGCAGAACGTCTCCTTCGATGTCCGTGCAGCAGAAGTCGATCCGGACCTCCGCGCAGGCTGTCAGCGTGAACGCAACCCACCAGCCCGGATCGCGCGTGCCGCCCTCCGGGTCGAGCCACGCCGCACCGCATAGGGCGTTGCACTCGCCCGAATTGCATACAGCGCTGTCGCACTGCTCGTTGGCGGAGCATGGCGCCCCAGCGTTTGAACCACCGATGCATTCGCCACACTGATCCGGATCCGCAACACCACTACCGTTATCGCAGGAGTTACCTGCGAACGGGCCGTCCAGGCAGATGAGATCCGTGTCGCCGAACGTGGCCGCGGAGTTGTTGCCCGTAATGGTCACCTCGACGGTACCGCCGCCAAGCGGTGGCACGGTTACGAGCACAGCGTTGTCGCCCGCGGTCCGGCAGTCGTCATAGCCCACATAGGTCGGCTGCTCACAGCAATTGGGCTCACAGGTTGTTCCAAACCCGAGGAAGGTCTCGGTGTTTCCGTCATCGCACGCCTCAGCCGTCTGCACCAGTCGGCACGCGCCCGTGTTGTTGTTGCAGCAAGCTGCGTTCTCGCAGGCGGAAATCGGAAGACACTCCACCGTGCAATCCTCGTCATCGTCGCAGGCCGTCATACCGTCTTCACAGATCCCGCAAAGCGAGCCCTCGCCCTGGAACGCCCCCTGGCACTCCCATGGGAGGGACTGCGTACACCCAGCGGTGTCGGAATCACAGCATGCTCCCGTCGGCGAGGTCGTGGTTGTTCCGATCAGCTCAAACGCAAGCACGTCGTCCAGGTCGACGCAGCTCTCCGCCCCACCGGCGCAATCCGCATTGCCCTGAGTCGGGTCACAGTATTGACCCCCTGAAGTTAAACCTGAGCAGATGCCAAGGTAGTTGATCGTGGATCCCTGCGTTTCCCCTGTCCTCTGAATGAACATCGAGCCCGTGTTATTCGTTCCATTCTCGACCGAGTCGGTCGTGTACACCTGGGCTCGCCCATCCAAGCCGAAGTTGGCTTGCACGGAGAAGCTCACAATCCCTTCCGTTGGTGTGACCAGCGGAGGATCGAAGATGACCGTGCGAACACCAAAACCATCCTGATCGTTCTGTGAGTTCGGAATGAACGTGTTCTCGATGAACACACCGTTCTTGTCCCTAAACTCTACCGACCAGCGGACACCACCCTCAGACCCGGGCAACACGGCTCCGACAAAGCGCAGCATCTCGACTCTGAGGAACTGGTTCGATGGGTCCAGAGAATCGTGGTCCCACGTTTTGTAATCGTCTCCGATGGTGATTAGCTCATCGCAATCCGTGTGTGAGAAGGGTCCGATGACCGCTGTGTAGTTGCTGCCTGCTACGATGCCGCTGCCATAGCTGGGGCACGCCTCGTCGTCACAGGTGACCTGGTTACCGCTGGCGGTTCCGCCCAACCAGTTGCTGCCACCGGCTATATCGCAATCCGCATACGTCGTCCGCGTGCATCCAAGGTCGGGGTCGCCCGGTTCGCAGCATCGGCCCAGGACACAGACCGGCTCCGTTCCGCCCTCCGTGGGTTCCAGGCATCGCGCACCGGGACCGCAAGCATTGGAATAAACGCACTCACCGCCATCGCACGTGTCGGCGGTGCAGTAGGTGCTGTCGTCGCAGTCGTCGTCTACGGTACAGTTGACCCGGCAAGTATCGTGGTACTCGTCACAATGCTGACCCTCATCGCAGGTCACCTCGGTACCCGGGAGACAGTCTCCCCCATCGCACATTTCCTGGCCGTTGCAATACTCGCCGTCATCGCAACCTTCGACACCAATCTGACCGGAGAGCACGTCCTCCACGCAGACAAAGTCGGTGCATTCAGGATCGATGCAGATATTGCAGGTGTAGCATTGTTCATTGATCAAGCAGGCGTCGCCTGAGTCTGCCTTCAGCACCGTGCTAAACGGTTCCCAGAGGGCTTCCCCGATACCCAGCGACCGCGCGCCCTCACCGACATACGTGATCGGATCTTTGTCTCGGTAGTCCACGACAACCGGTGGGAAGAAGGGGATGTCACCGTGCAGCGGGATACCGGGTCCGGCGGTGACGCGTTCCGCTCCCTCGGAACTGGTCTTCCCGGCGACCTTAAGCTCCTTCGGCGGTGCCCCGTATAGTGTCAGGCCCACGGTGAAGACGCCGATGGCCGCGACACTCACAACGTGCCGCCATAAACAACAGTGGAAACCTCGTTTCTCTCTCATAGCTCCAAACCTCCAAGAAATAGGAACTCGTCCCGGCAAATTCCGCTTGATGCCCGACGGGACAGTCGTCCCCCGGCAAGGGACACCCGCTTCCCATAATGACGAAGCCGCTGACCGCAACGATGATTCCCGGCAAAGAACCCCGCGCGGGCGCACGCCAACCGTCAACGATAGCAACCAAGGATAAACTGGTTCGCTGGATTTATTTGAAAAATAACTCCCGGCAAACTGTCGTTCGATACCCGACGACTCTCTTAACCATGAACCCGTGGGCGTTGGCGAACAACCCCTCGCAGGGGGCGGTTGCCCCTTGCAGGAGGGCGGCTGCCCCTTGCAGGAGGGCGGTTGCCCTTGGGATCAACCTCCGAATGTATCCTTTCTATTCCGCGTTTTGTGCCAAACGGGTGGATCGCAGGTTCGATCCCCCACGCGATCCTGGCCGGCTTGGCCCCTTGCAGGGGGGCTGCCCCGGGGGCGTCCTCTGGCAGGAAGATCGTGGTGCGTCCCACTCCGAGTGCTAGCCTCGCCACCCTGCCCTGACAAGCATCCGTCACCCGCCTGCCCTGCACCATACACATATCGACACTGAAGCGGCCCATACATGGCTGTGCCACAACCAGACAAGGCCAGCGTAGGAAACTCTCGCGTTCTGGTGTGCGACCAGTCGACGGACTGACTGCCAGGCAGCTCAGGGTGATGAAACCTACCCTCGCAGCGGGAGGCCGTCCCCTCGTCTGACCCGCATTCTATCGCGGCGTCTTGACCGATACAAGGTTGAAGCTGCAACCTTGCATAATCTGACGAATTCGAAGTCCTCGACGGTTCATGTCGTCAAAAGACGCTGGGTGTGGCGCGTCGCTTTGCGTATAACGCTGCCACACGATTTCTTCTTGGCCCGATGCTGGTTCCGAACGGCGCTCCAGCAAGCCCTGCTTGACTCGACTTGTGAAGTGACGTAATCAGTCTGTTCACGGATTCTCCTCATGGCTTGATGAATGGGGGGTGTGCCAGGGCGTGAGCGGTTCCGAAGCACTGCGTGGATGGCCACGCTCGGGAATCCCTTGATGGCCGGCACGTCGAAGCGCCGGTACAGGCTCGTTGGCTGATGCGTCATCCTTCCCCGATCCGTTCTCACTGATGGGGATTGCCCGCAAACCGCACCCTGACATGACCGCAAAGAACATGGCAAGCACGAACGCGCCGGCCACGACGCCAAACAAAGCCCAGGTGCACTTCATGCGATTGCTTCTCCCCTCATTGTTGCGGAGTCAGCGCACAGATCCTTTTGTGCGCAGTCCGCGCCTCCCCAACATGCGGGATGTTGCCTGCGATACGCGCGCAACCGACTCGCTCAACCGAAAAGCCAGAACCGAGTCTATTCACGCAACGCGCGGTAAACAAGAAACGCGTGCCGTCCGGTTAACACTCACGAGCGTTCGTTCAAAGGAGCCGAGAAATGTGATACTCTGGTGCGATAACGCGGGATTCGGTGGACCTCGTAGGCGAGCGCGCTCATATCCTCGAGTTCTTCCGGGTCGCTGGGCAGCCGCGGAAACGGACGATGTCAAACTGCGTGGTGAGTCTCAGAACGTGTGTGAAAAGTCTCTTTTTTTTGCCGATAGAAGGGTATAGAACGGATGCCATATCCATCGGACGTGACGGACGATCAGTGGAGACTGATCAAACCGTCGATACCGTTGCCCAATCCGGGTGGACGCCCGCGTACCGTCCATCTGCGTGAGGTGATCAACGCGGTACCGCGGCTTGTCGAACGACTACGAAATACTCAAGCACAGCAGTGAACCCATGATCGCCATTGCTATGATCAACCTGATGGTTCATCGCCTCACCTGTGGATGAAAAGGCCTTTCACGCACGTTTTACTTTGTAAACATCCGTGCTCAGATATTTCAGACCCGAGTCTATCATCAGCGTGACTACAGTACCATCCGGTCCCAACTGCTCTGCTACACGAATCGCGGCAATGACATTTGCCCCTGAAGACGTCCCTGCAAAAAGAGCCTCCTCTCGTGCTAAACGCCTGGCCATCTCTTTCGCGTCGTCTGTCCTAACCGGGATAATCTCATCTACCAGATTGGGTTCCCATAGTGGAGGCGTGTAACCAATACCTACGCCTTCGATTTTGTGAGGTCCGGCTTGGCCACCCGATAATACTGCGGATTCGGCTGGTTCGACTGCTGTTGTTTTAAGACTTGACTTGTAACGCTTTAGCACCGTTGCTACGCCTCGCAAGGAGGCCGCAGTACCTACACATTGAACAAATGCATCGACCTTTCCCTTTGTCTGATTCCAGATTTCCTCGGCCAATGGAGAGTAGCCTGCAATACTGTCAAAATTATTGAGTTGGTTAGTCCAGTAAACGTGAGGCTCCTGACTCAATTGTTCAGCAGCCTCGATCATATCCGCAATCAATTTTCTGGTAGTGAGGCCTCCCTTGCTCGGCACAAGGGTGAGTTCCGCACCAAGAGCCGACATGTGATCTAGCTTTTCCTGACTGAATGCGTCGGAAGTGACTATACGAAGACGATAACCCTTCGCAGCACAAATCAAAGCAAGTGATGCACCGGTGCTGCCACCTGTATACTCGACAATGGTATTTCCAGGTCTCAAGCGGCCATCCTCCTCGGCGCGCGAAATCATGGCCTGTGCCATACGATCTTTCATGCTTCCAGTCGGATTCTCCCATTCAAGCTTGGCGAGAACTTTCGCACAACCCTGTGGAACAACACTACGAAGTTGCACCAGCGACGTGTTTCCAATGGCCTGTAGAATATCACTACCAATACTCACTGGTTGCCCTTCCCTATGAATGTGATTAGAGCATTCCGCGATATTGTGCAGCGAGTATAGCGCCGCCCCTCGTGGGCGGCGCTCATCAGGCCTTTCCGTCACCCACAAGGGGTGACGCTACACGAAAACGCGGTCCGCTCTAGCGATTGCAGACAACTTACTCCTCATTGAGCGACACATCCGAGTTATCGAACGCCAATTCGTGATCCTACCGTGCGAGCCCTCTGAATCCAACCGACGACGACCTTCATCGCCGCGGATCACGCCCATTTGCCTCCGCCGTGGGGCCAATCCCGCCGAACGAGCGTTATCGTGACTACCGGTGTCACGGGTGCAACACCATGCGCTTTTGGCGATTGCTTGAGGAACCAGGCGGACGCTCGACCGCCCGCAGAGCCGTGTTCCGGGGTGCGTATCCTGCAGACCGACACGGGCCACGGGACGGCCGGTCCGAATGAAATACCTAAAGCTGTACTGTTTTGTATTCAGATAGCGACGCGAGAGTACCGATTCTTTCTTTTCTTGCTTTGTCCGGCTGCATCGGGATGGTACAGTCCCAGAATCATCGGTCAGGTTTGAATAGGACGTCGGCTTGCGATGTCTGTTCGGAAAGTGGCGGTCGGGCCGGAGACTACGTTCCGGGAGGGGGCAGGAAGCGCCCCGAACGGCCTGCGGATGTCGAGGTCCGCAGATCGGCACGCTCACTTGCATATGGTCTTGTCGGGATTATGGAGGCAATTGTCATGAACGGCGCACAACTCAAGGGGGTAAGTCCCTTTCTAATCGCGGTAGCCTTTGGGGCTTCAACTTTGGCAGAAGCTCCACACGGCGGACGAACCAAGATCGAGCCGGCCTTGATGGAAGTCATGGCGGCCAAGGATGTTGCAGACCCCATCAAGATCGCCGTATGGCTGGTCCCCAGTCGAGACGCGAGTCACTTGATGAGGGAGCTGCGTGAACCGAGGGGGCGTGCAGAAGCCCAGGTGCTTGCTGAGGCCCGAGCCCTAATCACCGAAACGCAGACCCCCGTCCTCAACTTTCTGGCTGCAAAGGCCGTTCAGCCATGGTACGCGAGCCAGTACGCACCCCTGATTTTCGCTGAGCCCTCCAAGGCGACCATACTTGATCTCGCGAAGCGGCGCGACGTTGATGCCATCTACCTGTCCCGAGACTATGTCGACCTAATCAATAACGCGGCCAAATCGGCGCGCGGGGATGTGGTTTGGGCGCGCGGCATCACCGGAGCGGGCGTGAAGATTGCGGTCGTTGAGTCAGGGAGAATCGAGTTCAACAATCCCTATCTCGCGAACGGTACGTCTCACCTCCCTACCGCCCCGATTTCTGATCACGCAACCGGTGTAGCCGGCATCATTGTGGCCAACGACGGGACACCTTCTGATAGGTGGAAGGGTATGGCGTGGGGCGCTCCCGCCCTTTTGAGCGCCAACTCCAACGGCACGTCGGATGCCCTACGGGTTGCCTCGACGGACTGGGCGGTGAGCAACGGAGCCCGGGTTGTGAACTTCAGTGTAGGGAAGGACACCGATCGGGGGTTGGTGGCCATGGATCGCTACCTCGACTATATCGTCCGGAACTTCTTTAGGACGATCGTCGTCGCCGCGGGGAACGAAGGTACCGGGACGGGGAACGTCACGAGCCCTGGAACCGCTTACAACGTGGTCACGACCGGCTCATTCTACGATGAGAACAACTTCAACTGGAGCGACGACGGGATCTCCAACTTCAGCAGTTTCAATGATCCTCGAGCCAAGATCACGAATCGCCTCTTCAACGGCAACTCGACCGGGCTGACAGCGACAGTGTTGACGGACATTAGCTTCCCGCCCCCTCCGGATCCTGGCTTCGGCCCCGATAATGCGCTGGTCGGTAAGTACCTCAACCCCAATACGGCACACCACACAAGTTTCCTAATCACTGGGAACACCCGGACGACGATCACCGTATCCGACATGCACGGATGGTATGAGCTTACCTCTTGGGCGGCCGTGGGAGACCCCTATCAGGTCCAAGAGGAGACGAGTGGCGACCGAGAGAAACCTGAAGTCGTTGGGGTCGGTGAGGGGAGTCCGACGGCAGGGGGAGGCCCGGGCGATGACGACATCTTTACCACTGCCGAATTGCGCGCTGCCGCTGGACCCGCGGATTGGATCAAAAACATAGGGGCTGGAACGAGTTTTGCCGCCCCGCAGGTTTCCGGCGAGGCGGCGCTGATCATCTCGCGAAGCGACAGCATGGGCGGGTCCCTCGTATCATGGCCGGAGGCCGTCAAGGCGATCATCATGGCATCTGCATGTCACGAGTTCGAGCCCGGAAGTCTTCCCGGTGAGAAAAGCGGCGCTGGCGGAATCGTGGCCTGCGAAGCCGATCAAATCGTCCGCGATCAGCGCTACCACCATCAGTTCGTAACACCCTCTGATTTTGCAGGAGGGGATTGGACGAAAGACATCCCCCTGATGGCGGATCGCAAGACACGGGTGGTCCTTTGCTGGGATGCCAATCCCGTGCGGAACGTCATGACGGGGACTTCCACGGGGCTCACGGGAACCGTGCTGACTGATGCGACCGCAAACTTCGGAGCGAACAACAGCAAGGTTGGCTGGATCCTCGACCCCGAAGCCAGCCCGGATGTGGTCACCGGAACCTCCACAGGACTGACAGCCACGGTACTCACGGATACGAGCGCCAACTTCGGAGCCAACAGCAGCAAGGTTGGGTGGATCCTCAACCCCGACACCAGCCAGGGAACCTATTTCAATGTCGTGGGTAACACGGCGACCACCTTAACTGTGACTGGCGACATGACCACGGTCGCTACGTCCGGAGACACCTATAAGTTGGAGCCCGAAGACCGTAGCTTCAGCGTTGTTAGCAATACGGGTACTACCCTGACCGTCTCCGCCGGAAGCGACATGACCACTGTCGCCGAGCCCAATGATGACTACAGGCTAGTGAGCTATCCCACGGAGAGTCTGGACGCTGATCTAGACCTGCGCATCTGGGACCCGGTGGGTGGTGTCTACCTGGCCTCGTCTCTGAGGTGGGAAAACAACTATGAGATCGTGGAATTCACTCCGCCCAGAACCGACACATATCAGATTCAGATCGAGGCCTTTCGCTTCGACGGAACGATTGAGCCTATCGGTCTCGCCTGGACCCAGGAGCCCTGTTGCTCTCCCGATTGGGGTGACGCGCCCGACGACATGGACCTTTGCCCGGAGCGGCCACACAAGGGCGACTTCCCGACGCGGAAAGTCAGCAACGGGGCCGACGTCCACGAGTTCGAGGTGGAGTGGCTTAGCCGCGATCATACGACAACTCCTGGCGCGACCTGGGAGATGGACGCGTATGTGACTCCCTTCGAACTGGAGAAGGATGAGGACGGCGTCAACAACATCAATCTTCCGCCCATCTGCCTGGCGGACCATGACGGAGCCGATGACGGAGTCTTTCCCGATTCGATTTACCTGGCTGGAAGAAGAGGGCAAGTGACGTTCTACGTGGACGCAGCCACGCCGAACATCGGTAGATATTCGGACAGCACGGATCCCGACGAGAAGCTATATGTCTGGGGCTGGTTCGATTGGGAACACGACGACACGACCTGGGATGGAAACCTCATGGTCAAGTGGATTGGTGGACCTTCCATCGTCGGACAAATGCCGACCGGAACGTGTCTCGAAGGCTGCGACCTCTGGGACCCCAACGAGCACCAGAAGAAAGTCGTAGCCGAGTTCGACGTCCCGGAGTTCGAGGGCGAAGGTCCCTTCTGGATCCGCTTCCGCCTCAGCTATGGCGAGCCAACCAAGAAGGGTGGGGTAGCAGAAGTTGATTGGACGGACAAGACGGTCTACGGCGAAGTAGAAGATTATATCTCCTATCAGGCTCAGCCTATCGAAGTAGACTATTTCGACGACACCGTTATCGAATTCAATTTGGTCACACCAGAGGGACCGCTAGCGGAACCGGTGGTTCTCAGAGGGCCGACGACCGTCCACGTCCATCTGGACAGCCTCGGCGACAGCTACGGCACCAGTGGGCTTCAAGACGTTCCCACCGAGGTTGTGGACATGGAACTGCGCGGTGACAGCCCTGTAGGCGAGATCATTGTGCGCGTGCGCCCCGACGTGACTCCATCGACGGGGTGGATCGAGGAGAACCTAAACGAGAACCAGGGCATCTTGGAGCTCCCACCCTTCACGGCGACCGGCAGCGCGACGAGTTACTTCAATATGTTCTTCGAGATCGAGGTAGCCGGATTGACGCTCCACAACGAGATCGGGAAAGAAATGTGGGCCGAGATTTACGAGAAACCACCTGGAAAAGGTGACAAATACGAGAACGCCGTTGTGATCGACCTCTACGACGAGAACAACGTACCGACTGACTATAAGCTGGGCGTTGGGTACCACATTCCTCGTCCACAGGAGGGTGCATGTTGCGACAGTACAACCGGTATATGCAGCGACGATGAGTATGAGGTAGATTGTCGGGGGGATCAGCAGGAGTGGTTCAAGGAGACACCCTGTGACCAAATCGTGTGCCTGCAACACACCGGTGCGTGTTGCGACGGGACCAACGGTGTCTGTGTGGACGACGCGTTAGAGGTGGATTGTCGGGGAGATCAGCAGGAGTGGTTCAAGGATACACCTTGTGATGTCATCGCTTGCGTTCCGCACACCGGCGCGTGCTGCGACGGAATCACCGGCGCCTGTATGGACGAAGCGTATGAAGTGGATTGTCAAGGCGACCAGTCCACGTGGCACAAGGATACACCATGCGATGTGGTCGATTGTGACGCCGCGACCGGCGCGTGCTGCGATAACGCCACAGGTGTGTGCACGGATGACGTATTCCTGGGCGATTGTCAGTACGCCGAGTCAGTCTGGTATAAGGACGCGCCGTGTAGCAGCGTCGACTGCCAAGCGGCCACCGGCGCGTGCTGCGATGAAGCTACTGGTATCTGCACCGATGGGGTATCCGAAGCGGAATGTCAAGGGGGCCATTCAGTATGGTACGGGTATGCAGAGTGCTCGGCAGTCGATTGCCATCGAACCATCATCCCCACGACCTCGATATGGGGTTTGGCTGCCTTGACCCTTCTACTGCTAGCTGTCGGGAAGGTCTACTTCGGTCGAGGCGAGTTTAGAAAGGAACCTCTGTAGACGGTTTGTGGAGGTGTGATCGGGAGTTGACAGTACGCTACCCGGATCCATGGCTTGATCGCTTTGCGCTGTGCTACCGGCGCTGGGTCTGCGCTCTGCGCAGTCTTCTCATCGTCCTTGAACGAGGTTCGAGCGCTCGGGGAAGCTATGTCTTTGTGTAGATCTCGCCTCCGCTCTTTTTGAATTCTTCGGCTTTTTCCCGCATGCCGACTTCGATGGCTTCGGGTTCGGTCAGGTGGTGTTTAGCCGCGTAGTCGCAGACGTCCTGGGTGATCTTCATCGAGCAGAACTTGGGGCCGCACATCGAGCAAAAATGAGCCGTCTTCGCCCGCTCTTGTGGCAGCGTCTCGTCGTGGTATTGGCGGGCGAGATCGGGATCGAGCGAGAGATTGAAGTGGTCGTCCCAGCGGAACTCGAATCGGGCTTTGGATAGAAGGTCATCCAGCAACCGGGCACCCGGATGGCCCTTGGCCAGGTCGGCGGCATGGGCGGCGATCTTGTAGGCGATCACCCCCGCTCGCACATCGTCGCGGTTGGGAAGACCCAAGTGCTCCTTGGGTGTCACGTAGCAGAGCATGGCTGTCCCATACCATCCGATCATGGCGGCACCGATGGCGCTGGTGATGTGGTCATAGCCTGGAGCGACGTCGGTGGTCAGCGGACCCAGGGTATAAAACGGTGCCTCGCCGCACACCGCGAGCTGCCGGTCCACGTTCTCTTTGATCATGTGCATGGGGATGTGCCCGGGCCCTTCGATGATCACCTGCACGTCGTGCTTCCAAGCGATCTTGGTCAGCTCGCCAAGCGTTTCCAGCTCGGCGAATTGTGCTTCATCGTTGGCATCCGCGATGGATCCCGGTCGAAGCCCGTCGCCGAGCGAGAACGCGATATCATACGTCCGCATGGTCTCGCAGATGTCCTCGAAGTGAGTATAGAGAAAGTTCTCCTGATGGTGGGCCAGACACCACTTCGCCAGGATCGATCCACCTCGTGACACGATCCCGGTCAACCGTTTGGCGGTCAGCGGAATGTACCGCAGCAACACCCCGGCGTGAATGGTGAAATAATCCACGCCTTGCTCGGCCTGTTCGATCAGTGTGTCGCGGAAGATCTCCCACGTAAGCTCTTCCGGTCTTCCGTCGACTTTCTCCAAGGCCTGGTAGATCGGCACGGTGCCGATCGGGACGGGTGAATTCCGTATGATCCACTCGCGGGTCTCGTGGATGTTGGGACCCGTTGACAGGTCCATGACAGTATCCGAGCCCCAGCGGATGGCCCAGAGCATCTTGTCGACTTCTTCCTCGATGGATGAGCTTATGGCGGAGTTGCCGATGTTGGCGTTGATCTTCACCAGGAAGTTGCGGCCGATGATCATAGGCTCTACTTCCGGGTGATTGATGTTGGCGGGTATGACCGCCCGACCTCGGGCGACCTCGTCGCGCACGAACTCGGGTGTGATGTTTTGCGGAATTGAAGCCCCGAAGCTCTCCCCTGGATGCTGAGTCGCGATCAGGTTATCGGGCTGCTCGCGCCCTTGGTTCTCGCGAATGGCGATAAACTCCATTTCAGGCGTGATGATGCCCTCGCGTGCATAGTGCATTTGGGTGATGTTGCTACCCGCTTTGGCTCTTAGCCGTGGTCGTCGACTGCTCTCGGGATACTTCCCCGAAACGTAGGTCGGCGCCGAGCCTCGAACGGCGCTCGCATCACCTTCGAGCTGCCGAGCCAGGCTGCTCTCAACATCCCCGCGCGACAGAATCCACTCGAGTCGCAGCGGCGGGAGACCCTCGCGCACGTTGACTGACACCTCAGGGTCCGTGTAGGGCCCGGACGTGTCATAGACCGTCACTGTGGAATCCCCGGTGTCTTCGTTCGTTTCTCTCGGACTCGCACCGGGCGGTCTTGGCGAGATCGCTATCTCGCGCACGGGTACGCGGATTTCGGGGAATCGTCGGCCGCGAACGTAGACCTTCCGCGACGCTGGAAAAGGGGTCATAATTTCCGGATGCGAACCGGATGCGGGCACGCGCTGCGCAGGCTCGTCTGGAGACGACATCTGCAATACCTCCTCTTGATCAGGGCAGAAGACGCTGCGAGATGGCAAGCGCTGCGTGATCCGGCCGACAGGTTACCGCGGCCAGCGATCGCTTCCCTACGCAGGTTCCCGGGGGGGGTGACGCCCTTTGGCCATCCTCCGCTTAGCCTGATCAGGTTCTAAGGTTGTGCTCTCAGCCCGCAAAAGCCGCGGGCACACCTAGCGACTGATAACTTGTACCGCGACGGCCGCGTATCGTCAATAGGGGCGTGACAGGCTTGCGTGGCGAATGAACGTGACCCCTTGCGCTCGCCCTTGCGCCGTGGGTTATATGTCATTGTATTGGAAGTCCTCATATGGCCCGATTCAGACGCCGATGTACCGGTCGAACCGGCGCGCCTGTTTGGCTCGCGGCCTGAGTCGATCTCTGTATGCCGGAGCGGCGTGCAGGTCGGCGCGCTCACGGCGCGCAAACGTGGAGACTCATCCGATGAAGGCAAGCGTTCTTGAAACAATCAAGAAGTCGGCTGCGGTACCGTCCATGCCGCAGGTCGTTCTGCGGTTCCTCGAGATCATGCAGGACCCGGGATT
The DNA here is from genome assembly GCA_964405925.1 of uncultured Phycisphaeraceae bacterium. Classification (GTDB taxonomy): domain Bacteria; phylum Planctomycetota; class Phycisphaerae; order UBA1845; family UBA1845. Next base: position 28,993 of record CAYOQG010000026.1, read on the forward strand.
CGAATACCGCGATCTGGTGAAGGTCCTGTCCGCCGACGCGGGTACGGTGAGCGAGCTGCTGCGCCTTGCGAACTCGGCGTTGTTCGGGGTCCGCAACAAGGTTGTATCCTTGCAGCAGGCATTGACGTTGTTGGGTCCCAAACGTACCCGGTCGTTGCTGCTGGGACGGTACTTGGTCGATGCCATGTCAAGAAAGCAGATCGCCGGCCTCGATATGGGCTACTTCTGGCGCCGCTCGGTTGCCTCCTCGGTAATCGCCTCCCATTTCGCCGAGACTATCCTACCGCGTCGGCGGGACGAGGCCTCCATCGGCGCCCTGCTTGCCGACATTGGCATACCCATCTTGGCTGAGTCCATGCCTGATGGTTATGGCCCGCTGGTCGAGCAGTTCAGACCGCGCGGGGCGCAACTTTGTGCCGACGAGGAGCTCGAAGCCGTGGAGGTGACGCACGGACAGGTTTCCGCGATGGTTCTCGCTCACTGGAAACTGCCGGACGACGTCACTAACACGGTTAACTTGCACCAATCCACCAACCCCGGGGAAGGAGAGGTTGCCACCATCGCCCGCATCCTCAACGCGTCCGATCAAATCGGCAGACTGCTTTGCGAGCTTCCTGAGAAGGAAGAGGTGGTACCCGTCTGCAGCGACGCGGTCGCCTTCGTCGGTATCGACGTTGGGGTCTTAGTCAGGCTCCTGCCGACGATCGAAAACGATATTGAGGAGCTGGCAGACGCCCTGCGGATCGATGTCATACCGAGCAACGTTTACTCCCTCGTCGCCAAGACGATCCAAGAAGAGCTCTCGGTAACGGCGTCCTCGTAACCGCCTGGCAGTAAGCGGATACCGTCGCGTTCGTGGCACCCATCATCGTTTGGGAAGACTGGCGGAGAGGAGAGTGCGCTCTTGCATTGTGAAAACGGTGCCTCCCGTCCCCGACTTATCAGGGTCGGCGTAACGAGCCTGGTACCGCGGACTTCTGACCCACCGTCCGCAAACACGCCCCAGCGTCAACCTCGACCATCCGCTCCCTCATCCCGATATCCATCGGGACGGCTCGGAGCGGTGGCCCTGAATCGCGCACCGTGACCTAGCAGTCCGTTGAAAAATGTAGCGCCGTCCCTCGTGGGCGGCGTTCAACTCGTTTCTTTCGTCACCCACAAGGGGTGACGCTACGCCGAGAAA
>CAYOQG010000027.1:0-22315 GCA_964405925.1 uncultured Phycisphaeraceae bacterium
GACTCACGGTGCGCGCGTTTGAATGGACCCATCAGCATTTTCCGAACTTCCTTGATTGCCGGCCGATCTTTGTTCGTCGAGCCCTCGAGGCCGCCGGGTTCAGTATCGACAACTCGGAGATGATGCACATGTGGGTGCCGGTGGAGATCGTGCGGGGCACTAAGCCGTCCGCGAAGCAGGCGGACTGACGCGGTGCTTTGCGGGATCGATTGAGGCTCAAAGGCTTCGCGCGGGCGTAGGTTTGACAGATAATGACAAAGGAGCGGGAGGCACTGCCCAAGTTGCCCGCAGTCACGACCGGCGACGTTAGGCAACGTAAAAGGCAGGGATCGAGGAGCGATCAGGAGAAAAACTCGATGTCCGAGGGTTACGAGAAGGCGCTTCAACTACTTCGAGCCTGCAGCACGCGGCATGGTTTTCTTGCGGCACCGACTGAAAAGGCGAACTATCACCGTATCTGGGGACGGGACGGCACGATTATCAGTCTGGCAGCCTTGCTGACGCAGGAGGCCGAATTGAAGGAAACCGCCCGCCGCACGTTTGAGACGCTCGCCCAATACCAGGGACCCCACGGCGAGATTCCCAGCAACGCCGATCCAGAGTCCGGCCGAATCAGTTACGGCGGCACCGCCGGTCGTGTCGACGCGGACCTGTGGTTCGTGATCGGCTGCGGGGAGTACTGGCAGGCCACTGGCGATGACGCTTTCCTCGAGCGAATGCTTCCAACGCTGCAGCGAGTCAAATTCCTACTGGGAGCGTGGGAATACAATACGCGTGGCCTGCTTTACGTGCCGCCCACCGGGGACTGGGCCGATGAGTATTTGCACCAAGGCTACGTGCTCTACGATCAGCTTCTGTACCTCCAGGCCCAGCGCGCCCTCGGCAAGATTCACCGAGCGCACCACGGTTCGGCCGATCATGCGCTGGAGGAGAAGATCTCCCGCCTCAAACATCTGATCGAGGCCAACTACTGGTTTGATGACTGCGACGAAATTCCGCAGGATGCTTATCACGAAGTGCTCTACCAGAAGGGGTGTGACTCCCCGAAATGCCGTTGTTCCTACTGGGTCTCTTTCTTCTCGCCGCACGGATACGGCTATCGATTCGATGCACTGGCCAACGTGCTTGTCTCCCTTCTCGGCGTGGCCAACCAGGATCGGAGACGGAAGGTCGACGACTTCATCGGCGGGATTGTCAACAACGATCTGCCGTTACTTCCCGCGTTTCACCCGGTCATCAGACCAGTTGACGAGGACTGGGAAGAGCTGCAGATGAGCTTCTCCTATACGTTCAAGAATCAGCCCTATGAGTACCATAACGGTGGTCTGTGGCCAATGATCACCGGCTTCTACGTGGCGGATCTGGCCATGCGTGGTCAGCGGCATCATGCGCAGCGATTTCTGAATGCTATCCACCAGGCAAACGCCCTCGAGATGGGCGACGAGCCGTGGAGCTTTCCGGAGTTTGTTCACGGGAAACAACTCACGCCCGAGGGCACGCGCCATCAAGGATGGAGCGCTGCAGCCGCCGTGATAGGTCACGCGGCGATCGAAGGTCGGTTGCTATTTCGCATCTGAACAGCGTCGGACCGCCAACGGGAGGTTTCGACTAGGAGCAGAACGATGGTTACCATCGGAATGAACTACGAAGTCGTGGAAGGCAAGGAATCTGTTCTCGAAAACGCGTTTACGAAAGTAGTCCACGCAATGCGTGAGTTGGAGGGTCATAGTGAGAGCTTCCTGTATCGCGACGTGCACGCGCCGCGGCGATACTTGATCATCTCCAAATGGACGGATAAGGCGGCGTTCGAGGCCTTCATTGCCTCCGACACATTCAGAAAAGTGGCTGACTGGGGTAAGGAACAGGTGCTGGCGACGCGGCCTCATCACGAAGTCTACGGCGCGTGAGTTCGATGTCCTGTCGCCGGGGCCGAAGATGCGGCGGTCTCTCGTGCTTGCTCGCGATGACCAGCTCGGGTTCCCGCGAACGTTAGCCCAAGTTAGACAGTTTTGAGCCAAAAACGGGGTTGGCGATGGCGTGAGGGGAGTTCAAACCCCAGAGTCTTCACTACATTTGAGCGACGTCCTCCAGGTATCTCAGGTGCTGCGGAAGGGTCAGGCCCAGGCGGTTGAGCAACACACGCTGAGCCTTGTCCGGGGTGGTCACACAACGAACCCGTACGGTCTTGCCCGGGCGTCCATCGCGGTGGATCGTCGGTAAAACAACGTCGCCACTCTTGATCTTGGCGAACTCTTCGACCACCGTACGCGGGGCATCGCCCAAACCGGAGGCCCGCATCCATCGAGCCACGGCTTTCCGGAGCACATAGGCCAGGAAGCAGACCAAGTTATGTGCTCTGGCGCGATTCTCTTTCTGATGCCAGATCGGACGGATCTCCAGCTCATCTTGCAGACACTAACACCACGCCGGGCAAGTGATTCTATTCGTCGACCGACGGTTGCGAGGGCACAACGCTCCCACGGTGCGCATCTGCTCTTTTCGGCGGTTTAACTCGATCCCCATGGTCATCCCGACCCAAGGAAAGCGGACAGCCGGTTTCATTCTCGTGCGCGAGCAGGTTCTTGGTAGTCTCATAGTCATGCGTGGCGAAAGCGGCTTGCACCATGGCGATGACATCAGCCACTGTGTAGTAGTAATTGACGTCGGGATTGGAGGCGTCGAGCAGGGCAGCCACCGCATGTCGCCCGAGTGCCTTCTCCTTGCCACCACCTTGCCGCAACGTCTCCAGCAGTGTCAGGTCGTCGGGAGCATCCACGCCAAAGACATCATCAAAAACGTCATCGGGGGCATACCCTACCCAAGCAGCCAAGTGGTGCGCCTGTTTCCAAAAACCGGGCGTACACCCCTGACCACCCATCTCCTCGACCTCACATGTGGCCGAGCACCCGTCGCCGGGGATCCGGTTGCCGTCGTCGCACTCCTCGCCAGGATCAAGGATGCCATCGCAGCAGAAGGGCTCGACGGCCCCGATGTCACCTTTGGCGTCGCCCTCAAACGAGACCGCGAAGTCGCCGGTGAAGCTCGAGTTTGTGGCCGTCAAGGTCACACCGATGTGACGGTCGACATATAACGATGCCAGCGCTCCCCCGGTTGCCCTGAACCGAAAATCAAACAGATCGGTCGTGCCACCCGTGTCCTCGAACCCGAACACCGCAACCTCCCCGGTCAACAGGACTCCCCAGAAGTCCACGGTGCCGTCACCGTCCTCATCGACCTCGCCCGTCACGGTAAGATCATCGCCGGTCACGCCACCGATCAAAGTCCCAAGATCGTCGACTTGCAGGCTAATCGACACCACTTCGGCGGGCGGCGTCCCGGTCGGTGTCACGAGACAAACAGGCCCGCCATCAAAGAAGCGGATTGCCAGCGGCAGGGCATCGACCGACAGCAGATCCGTATCCGCGTCATAAACCGTGTCACCCTGTGTGTCGAACACCAGGACGGGAAAATCCAACTCACTGTCGATGCCGATCAGTTCCGCCGACGACAGGCTAGCCAGGCCTGCAACCACCAGCGTCACACTCAAAGCGATGCGTTTTGTCGTCATTCCTATCTTCCCTCCGCACACGAACATGAAGATGCCGATTCGGTGGACGTGAACAACGCAACGACCACCGTGACTCACCCGGCGGATGACGCGAAGGGTCGCAACGGCAGCCTCTGCCTCCTCGCATGCAGAATACTGGCAGCGAAAGGCGGTGGCTAACCCGCGGGCGAGTCGTTATGTTCGGCGCCGCTTCACAGCGGCGATCATGCCCAGACCGAATAGAGCAAGGCACATGGTTCCCGGAAGCGGAACGACGCCGACGTTGGCCACCCCCACGCCTTGCCCACCGTTGTCGAAATCGACGTCGAAGCTGCCGCCGAATCCGCTATTGGTGACGATCACACCACCAGGCCCGGCCGCGTAAAGACCCGCTGCGTCGCCTCCCGTCACATTGAAGACCCACTCCAACGGATCCCCGCCCGTGTCTCGGAACCCAAACGCCGTCAGGTCGCCCGTAAGCAGCGTCCCGGAGTCGAAACCCAATGACAGGATGGTGCCGCCGATAGATAGCGAACCGCCAGTGAGCATCCCACTAGCGTCGATCGCGGACGTGAGGTCGAACGTACCTCCCAAGATGGCCTCAGGCGAAACGCCCCCGTTGTCCATCTCCAGGGCGATCCCGTTTGCCACAAGTTCATCCTGGGACGCGTCGTAGCTCAGATTGATGAATCCTACCGCGATGTCCGGATCGTCGAGCAGCTCAAAATTGAGCGGCGATGCCTGCGCCGCTCCCGCGCCGATCACAAAAACGAAGCCGAGTACATGACTGAGAGATCTGCTTGCCAAAGACTTCATAATCCGCCTCCACTCACTCTTCACGCGCTCCGCGTCCGCCGGATCGCGCTTCCACATGGCGTTTACATTGCCTCCCAGCGGATCCCGATGTCCGCAAGGGGGGTAGCACCGAATGATCACGGTTAGCATATCACAGGGGTAAAATCAAGCCCAACAGGGCCATTTCCTGGTGAAAAACCGAACAGGCCGCACGGACTGCCATCCGACCGTGCGTCATGCGCGGCAAGGGGACCCCGCTACACCCGTTTCGTCGCCGCCGGTCTGCGTAGCTTGACCTTCATATCACGTCGCGTGACGCGGGGACTTTCAAGAATCTTGATCGCCTTCTTGATGTCGGGCACTTTGAGGACCACAATCGTCTTGCCGCCCCGCGCGCCCGTCGTGCAGTACATATAACCTATGTGAATATGTGCACTAGAGAGCCTGTCGCATAGGTCCGCGGCGGCTCCGGGCCGGTTTGACAGGCTCACCCCGAGCACGTCGGTCTCCGTAACGGGAACGTTGAGACTCTGAAAGATCGGGCGGGCGGTGTCCGGGGCGTCGGCGATCAGCCTCAGCACGCCATGCTCCACCGAGTCCATCATCGCAAGGCTGGTTATATTAATCTTCGCCTTGGCCAGTTCGCGGAAAATCTGTGAGAGCACCCCCGGTTTATTCACCAGAAAAATGGAAAACTGAACGTATTTTCGCATGAGACTCTCCCGTCGTGGGGACGCAGTCACCACCGCGCATTTGCACCAATCCCAGGGGCCGCCCCCGTGCGTTTTCACCAACGCGACAAGGCTTGCACCCTAGCGCCCGAAATCACCACACCCGGAGGTCTACCCGGGTCAGAGACTGGACCGCTCGGAAAGGCCGCCGATACCACACGCCGCGCCCAGCCGGCTCACATGGTCGTCGCGGCACATGCCGTACCGCGGCGCCGGCCACAACACGACCCCGATAGACATCGGGACGCCCGAAACATCCGTCGGGGCGTAGTATACCCAACCGCGCACGCAACGCCACCAGCAATCCGGTTTACCACCGCCCGAAGACCGGGGCGCCCGGCATCCCCACATCGCACAATGCAGTCAAGAAATCCGCGACGCCAAACCCGACACGGGAGCTGCCTCCATCACGTCGCCTCCCGTAGCGCCGATGTCGTCAGTGTGGTCATCATCTTCGCCGTCGGTCGCCGCAGGTCCGTCGCCCCCTTTGACGCCCGTGCCCAGGTGCTCATCATCCGTCACCGATTCACGCGATGGGCTTATACCCTTTGAGGCTGCGGGCCCCGCGGTGCAATCCCCCACACTGACCCTAGCACCACGCTGTACAGGACGAACACCGGAGCCACTCTGTCAAAGCACGCGTCCAGTCTCCCGGCCTATGCGTCTGCATGCTGACGCTTGCGTCACTCCTAGGGGCGAACACTCCACACACGCATTCGTCGCGCCCGCCTGACACCCGCTGTCCGCATCTGGGTCTCCTTACACCTTACTCGCATCACCAGGCTCGAGTTCGATGCTGAATCTGCCGGACAGCTCGTCGCCACGCAGACCGCGGTCGAGCAACTTGCGAATCTCCATCGTGCAGGACTCGGCCCGGAGGGATACCGAAGTCCAGGCTGACGATGTTGCTCTGCAAACGGCAGAAGGGCCCGTCCATCGCTGGTGCGCCCAAGGCGGTAACGGCAACGTACAACAACCATGATCTGCAGTGTCGTGATCGAGCCCATATGGAAAGCCTCGACCCGCGCATACGGCGCTCGCTCGCCCATGATGACTCTGCCGAACAAATGGGACTGCGTTTCCATTTGCATCACGCTCGGCCCATCCGAGACCTTGGCGAACTGGACCCGCCAGGGATGGGTCCATCCCCTGTGGTTCCACCCCCTCATCCATCGCGCTGTTCCTCTCCCCATTCCTCTACACGCGCGGAGCGTTTTCCAACCGCAGACCTATAGCGTCACACGTATTTTTGCAGTGTACATACATTTTCCGCGCCGCGTAGGCCCAACCGATTTTGTGATCGACATATGCGTGCCCTTGAGAAACTACGCAGCCTTTCCTACGTAGTCCCACACTCGAAGTGACGCGGGCCTGCGGTGTCAGGCCAGCGGTTGCTGGCTCAACCTTCCGGGCTCGTGAACTCGCGCGGGCCTGCTCGGCTCCCACCAGTTTCGCCCCCCGCTGCCGTGCCCGTTATGGGTCGCAGGTCGCCTGGACGATACACCAGGTTGTGGTGTCACCATTTGACGGTCGGACTGGCAAAGGGGACCCTAGCAGCCCATGAACCCGCTTACGCTGACACGCAACGTTCGAAGTTTGAACCGCTTGCGGCAGATCGCCCAGGTGCTGACCCGTCACGGCTTTGGACACATCGTCACCCAAATCAATCTCGCTCGGTTCGTACCGGTTTGGATGCTCCGTAAAAAGGCGCCCAGCGCGGTCGTCGGCGAGGGTGCAACATCCATCGGCCGGCGGCTGGCTCTGGTTTGCGCAGAGCTGGGACCGACCTTCGTCAAGCTCGGACAAATGATGAGCACCAGACCGGACATCGTGCCGGAAGAGGTCCTGGCTGAGCTGCGCAAGCTCCAGGATGACGTGCCACCATTTGACACTGACGTCGCCATGGCCACCATCGCCAGAGAGCTGGGTCGCCCCGTCGAAGAGTGCTTTGCGTGGATCGACGACAAGCCGTTTGCCAGCGCATCCATCGGACAGGCCTATCACGCACGAGGCAAGGATGACACCGATCTCGTCGTCAAGGTGCGCCGACCGAAGATTGACGAGGTGATCGCCCTCGACATGCAGTTACTCAAGTGGCTGGCAGAGTCGCTGGAGCGTTTGACGCCGGAGCTGCGGGCGTATCGGCCCACCCTGCTCGTGGCTGAGCTCGAGGAGATACTCACCCGCGAGCTCGACTACGTCCACGAAGCCGCCACCACCTCGCGCTTCGCCGAAGCCATGGCCGACATCCCCGGCCTGCGCATCCCCCGCGTGTATTGGGAGCTGTCGGGCACGCGGGTGCTGACCTTGGAAGCGCTCCGCGGAGTCAACGTAGACAAGCTGATGGCACCGGTGCCCGAGGGTGACGAGGGCACGGCGTTCAACGCCAAGCTGGTCGGCAAGCGACTCATCGACTGTTATCTCAAGCAGATCTTCGAGCTGGGCACCTTCCACGCCGACCCCCATCCCGGCAACCTCCTGGTCGAACCGCCCGCGAAACTGGGCCTGATCGACTTTGGCCAGGTCGGCACGATCACCGAGGACCTGATGAATCAGCTTCTCGTGATCGTCTATGCGGGTGTGAACAAGGAGATCGACGTCGTTATCGACGCCTTCGCCGACCTCGGAGCCTTGGGCCCGGACACGAACCGACATCAATTGCACCGGGCTCTGCGGATTCTGCTGGATAAGTACTATGGCCTGCCGCTCAAACGTGTCGATCTCGGCACTTTGACGGACGAGTTCGCCGACGTCGTCCGTCGCCACGACGTGGTCGTGCCCCGCGACATGCTGATGCTCTTCAAAGCCCTGGGCACGGTGGCCAGTGTCGCCACCCGGCTTGATCCCGATCTGGATCTTGTCGGCGTTCTGACACCCCAGATCAAGCGGGCACTTTCCCAGCAGTTCTCGCCCAGACACCTTTCCCGCGGCACCATGGTATGGGCGTGGCACCTGTTCAGCCTGGTGCGACAAGCCCCTTCTCAACTACGTGAGTTTTTCCGCGGTCTGAGGCGCGGCGGGTGGAATCTGCACATTCGCCACGAGAACATCGATCGTCTGATCCGGGAGCTGGATCGTTCGAGCAATCGATTGGCATTTTCGGTGGTGATCGCCGGCATCATCATCGGCAGCTCCGTCGTCTTCAGTGCCCCCACCGATCTGGAGTTCTTCGGCTTTCGAGTGCAATACTTTGGCATCTTCGGCTACCTTATCGCCGGCCTCCTAGGCCTGGCCCTTAGCTGGGCCATCTTCCGCAGCGGAAGGTTGCATTAGGGACCGCGTCCTTTAGACAAACGCCGCAATACCGTGCAGCAGTGGCGGCAGATTTGCTGCAACTTGCCATGCCCAACCGACCCCGATAGACTGACACTGCCAGACTCATTCAAGATGGGTCTCATATCCCCGGCCAGAGCACTCTGGGCCGAGGAGGCAGGTGCCCCCATCACCGGGAGACTAGCACAGTCGCTGGAGCCTAACTGGAGCCATTACATGGCGATGAAGAAGTCGGAAATGGAGGAGCACTGGCGGGCCTACGGTATGCTGATCGGAGGCGCCCGGACCGCCCAGCGGAACGGAGTGTACCGGAAGGCAACGGAGCTAGCACTGTCTGCGTGGAAGCACATTGACGGAATGATGCAGTATGAACGAAGGTATGGAGACAAGGAGTTCAAAAGCGTGGAGGCCATCGACATGGTTCTCGAATACGCGCCGTTGCTCTTCGATTTCGAGACTCTCAACGGGCTTGAGGCCTTACTCCGAAACACACGTGGAATTGAGAGATATACGTCTGATAACCTTTCCCAGAACCTTGCAGCTACCAGGGGTCGCATGTGGGATTGCCACCGTATGTGGGATTACTTGGAACGTCATGGGGAGACTGAGGAAGGCGAACTGCTCCGCAAACTGGGCGGGCCCCGGGACGTATGGGGCTCAGTAACCCGGGCTTGGGAGAACATGGGGCTACTTCGGAGGAGAACCGATGCGGGATCGTACAAGCTGGCGCTGTCGACAAGACTGGGTGAGGTGGTTGCTGGAAAGTGCCCAGTGTGCGGCACTGTAGCCGAAGCTCCTAAAGCCATATTTCTCGAAGAATCACTGTGCCCACAGTGCCAAACGCGCGTGCTCTTTGTCTTGCTCTCACCAGATGACTCGACGAAACCGAGGAATGATCCATGATATACGCTCTGACGATGGTCATAGGTGTCTTCGCAGGTGCACTTTGCGTCTTTCTAGTCTTCGAGACGAAACGAACAGCCCTACAGGAACAAAGACGCAGACAAGAGGATCAGGCGAGGAAGATCGCAGAGACCTTGACTGAAATCGAACGGTCGAAAGCGCGCATCCGCGAGGACAACGAACGACTTAATGCGGAACGGGCGGAGTTCGAAAAGGTCGCGGTCTCGTACCGCGAATTACAAAATGAAAACACGATTCTCAAGCGCGACCTTCAGAACGTCGACGTCAACCTGAGGAAACTCCAACTCGACCGACAGAAACAGCGCGAAACACAGGAAGAATTGGACCGAAGAAGCGCCGAACTGGGTGCGCGCTATCTGAAAGAGAACGTCAAGTGGATTGGAGCGTCGTTAACACCCAACAACTTTGTGAGTTCGAAGGAGCGTCTGCAGCGGGTAGTGCAATCCTGCCGAAACATCGGATTCGACATCCCGACGGACCAGGAAGCGTCGTTGCTGGACGATCTGAGAGCCCACTATGACAAGACAGTCCGTGCGGCATTCGAGCGCGAGGAACAGGCCCGCATTAAGGCGCAAATTCGTGAGGAACAGAGGCTCGAGAAAGAAATTGAACGGGAGCTAAAACAACTGGAGCGCGAGCGCGAGGCAATCCGAGTTGCCTTGGAAAAGGCTCTGGCGGACGCCAAGGACGAACACAGCGCAGAAGTGGAACGACTGAGGACAAGGCTCGCTGAAGCGGAGGAGAAGTCGCAGCGGGCTATCTCTCGGGCGCAAATGACGAAGTCGGGGCACGTTTACGTGATTTCAAATGTTGGATCGTTCGGAGAAGGGGTTCTCAAGATCGGAATGACACGACGACTTGAGCCGATGGACCGGGTTAAAGAACTAGGCGATGCGTCTGTTCCGTTCCCGTTCGACGTGCACATGATGATTTCGTCGAACGATGCCCCAACCCTCGAGAATGCCCTACACCGAGCGCTCCATCGGACCCGACTAAACCGAGTCAACCCTCGCAAGGAGTTCTTCAGAACCGACGTTCAGACGGTGAATCAGATTGTCAAACACAACCACGGCGAGGTCGAGTATATCGCGGATCCCGAAGCACTCGAATATCGCCAAAGCCTCCAGATTTCCGACGAGGACCAGGACTTCATCGAGAGTACTTACGAACGCTTGAGCGACGCGAACGGTATTGCGGGTGTCGAGCATGAGTGAACTCGCCTCGCGATGTCGCTAACTGGCATCGCGCCCCCGGGCACGTGAGATTCCGATGTGCATCGGACGCTTGCGTGCCCATAAAGAAAACGGCGGAAGGAAGCGGGACCATTGGCCGACATCTCGACGTCGCGTGCGTGTCGCCACGCTTCGCCCCCCTGTTTCCCCTGCGTCCAAAGACCGGATCTTCGACCATGGAAGAGGCAACCGTCGGAGGACACTCTTCGTCGCTTCGTGGCTATTTCCTGCCGCCCGCTGTCACTCGCGGTCCTGATTCATCATCTACCATTCACCATTCCGCATTCCGTGTACCCCTCGCTTTCCAGTATCCAGTTTCTGGTCCCTGGTCCCCCCTGATCGCTCCGCCCGTGTCCCCCAGCGATCGGGTGCCACGTTATAGTCCTTGGCGGCACGCTCCGCGACTTACGCCTGCACCGCGCGCATTCGGACTCGCGTGTACAAACCGCCAGACGGGTGGAGCGGGTTTCACCCGCCAGGGAGAAAAGGACGAAACGTACGAAAAAAAAGTTCACGAAACGAACCCACTTTTCCGACTTGGCGCTATCGAAAACGAGGTTCCGCCGCAAAAACGAACCCAAACGAACCCACGGTTTGGCCCGCACGCCCGACCCTGCGCGGGTCACATTACGACTCCGTTCTTAGTCGTCTCGTGGCCCTGTGTTCGCGCCGTCGAACGTGTTCTTTGGCTGGGTCTGGATGTACTGCTCGCGCTTTGCGGCGTAGCTGTCCGGCGTCACGTCGTCGAAGGTCAGCGCGTCGGGGTTTTGGGCGATTTTTCTGAGAAAGGGAATGCACCAACCGCAGCCGGTTCCCGCACCCAAGCAGTCGGTCATCTGGCTTGCACGTTCGGGCTGCGTCCGCTTGGCAAAGTTGACCAGCTTTCGCAGGGACACATGGTAGCAGTAGCAAACCTCGTCGTCGGGATCCATACGGAGGAAGTGTACGGGCTGACCATGGGTTTGTCGCGTGTTCGATGCCCTCCGAGAGGTGAGCAACGGCGAGACGCATCGTGCGTTCACCCCTTTTTCCGCCAGGCAAGATCGGGTCGCATGTCGCGCGGTTCGGGGTCGGTTGGCCAACGCGGGTCGAAGCGTGCTGCTCACGAAATCGAGAGTCGACGGACTGTGAATACCGCTTATTTCAGACGATAGGCAAGGTGGTAAGGCCTTGACTTGGCTGTCCGATAGCGGCGAGGTGCTTGCAATCCGGCAGCCCACGCGGTATTGATGCCAACCATGAAATGGACCAACTACTTCATCGCGACCATGAAGGAACTTCCCGCTGACGCGACCGCACCGTCGCACCAGCTCATGATCAGGGCAGGGCTGATCCGCCAGGTCGTCGCCGGCGCGTACACCTATCTGCCCCTGGGCTATCGCTCGCTTCGTAAGATCGAGAACATCGTCCGCGAAGAGATGAACGCGGCCGGCGCGGTCGAGCTGCACATGCCCGCCATGCACCCCATCGAGTGGTGGGAGCAGACCGGCCGAGTCGAAGCCATGGGCGACGTGCTCATTCACCTAGGCGGCAGCAGCGAGGATGACTGGCGGTCACGAACGGTCCTGGGGCCGACTCACGAGGAGGTAATCACCGAGATCGCCCGAGCGTACCTCAAAAGCTACAAACAGCTCCCCGTCACCCTCTATCAGATTCAAACGAAGTTTCGGGGCGAAGCCAGGCCAAAGAGCGGCGTCCTGCGGACTCGCGAGTTCCTCATGAAGGACGCCTACTCCTTTCACTTGACCAAGGAGGGGCCGGGCGGCCTCGATGAGTGTTACCAACGGATGTACGACGCGTACTGTGCGATCTTCAGTCGCTGCGGCCTGCCCTATCTCGTGGTTCAAGCGGAATCGGGGCCGATCGGCGGCGATGCGTCGCACGAGTTCATGGTGCCGACCGACGCCGGCGAGGATTGGCTGGCGCGGGCGGAGGATGGATCGTACGCAGCCAACCTCGAGCGGGCAGAGGTCGGCCCGCTCCAAGATGCGAACGACGGGACCAATGCCCCGGTAAGCGAGGTTCACACGCCGAGTGTTTCGACTATCGTTGAGGTTTCGGAGTTCCTGGGCTGCCAGCCGAGCAAGCTTATCAAGACCATCGTGTTCGAGGCGGATGGAGAACCTCTTGTCGCCCTCGTCCGTGGCGATCATGAAGTCAACGAATCGAAGCTTGCCCGAGCGGCGAAGGTGGAATCCTTACGACCGGCGGACGCCGCTTTAATCGAGCGGGTGACGGGAGCGGAGGTTGGCTTTGCGGGCCCGGTCGGCTTAAAGGCCAGGATTATCGCCGATCAGGCGGTCACCATCATGCACGACGCTGTCACAGGTGCCAATAAGACCGATTACCACATTACTGGTGTGAACATTGGTCGGGATTACGAAGCCCGAGAAGTTGCGGACATCCGCACGGCCGTCCAGGGTGATCGGGCGCCGAACAGCTCACCGTTGGTTTTTGAGAAGTGCATAGAGGTAGGCCACGTCTTCAAGCTCGGCACCAAGTACTCGGACTCGATGGACGCGACGTGCCTTGATGCCGAGGGCCGGGCAAAGCCCATGATCATGGGATGCTACGGGATCGGGCTGAACCGCATTATGGCGGCCGCCATCGAAGCCCTACACGACGATCGCGGCATCTGCTGGCCCATGTCGATCGCACCGTATCACGTGACTATCTGTGCCCTCGATATGCGAGAGCACGAAGTCACGACCGTGGCACAGAAGCTCCATGATGAGATGGAGGCTGCTGGGATCGAGGTCTTGTTCGACAATCGCGACGTCCGCCCGGGAGTCAAGTTCAACGATGCAGACCTGATCGGGTTCCCCCTTCGCGTGACCGTGGGCAAGCGCGGATTGGCTGACGGTATCGTCGAACTGCTCATCCGACGAACTGGCGAAGTGCTCGAGCTTCCGCCGGAACGCGTAGCCTCGAAGATCAGTGAGCTCGTTGAGAAGATGATAAAAGAGCAACGAACGCGGTAAACGCCGCCCCCAGTGGACCGTGTTGGCAGACACTTGCGGAAACGGGCTGCGCAGCGATTTACATTGTAGACCACTTGGCAGCGGTCAATCGCAGATCAGGGAATGGTCCAGAGGGCTCGAAGTGAGCCGACATCCCACGGGTCGCCTTCGTTGATCCGTGCCATCCATTGGCACTACAGCTCCCGTCGTCCCCCTACTCCCCGTCCGTATTACTCAGGTCTTCCAATGCCGAGATGGCATCGCGGAAAGTCTGGGAGCCCCATTGCGATGCGGCTCCGTACGCACCTTGAAGGGCGGAGTCCAAGAACTCCAGAGCGATCGCGCCCGCCGGGCAACTGACGAACAGCGTGCCGCCCGTCAACGTGATCAGGCAAAGCCACTTGGCTGCTCTTCTTCGCATCGGTCTTATCTCCCACTGCGTGGCCACTGATGCTTGCGGATTGGAGATTGTCGGTCTCGCGCCGCTTGTGTCAAATCACGCCCGAGCAACCACGCCGTGCAGCACCGATAGCCCGCTCCATACCCTGAGGCTACGCCCGGCGTCTCCGAGCGCGCAGGACGGCCGGCAAGCCGAGCAGCATAAGCAGCAGCACAGAGGGTTCCGGAACAACCACCCGAGTTAGGTTCGCGTGATCATCGGGGTTGAATTCCGCTGTGCCAATACTAATAGAGGGCTCAAACACACGATCGACACCCGTTCGGTCGTCGGTGCTCAAGATGCGGGCCGGACCACCAGCGGGCGGCTGGACGAGATCCGCGTGCTCGACCACAAGGCCAACCGGGAAGAGGCGCCATCGGTCTGCCGCGGGGCCGCCGTACGCGAGCCTGGGGGAAAGTAATGCGGAGATGTCTGATTCGCCAATGTCCATGGGCGGCTGATTTATCCTGGCGGCACCCTTGTGCTCGCTCAGGAAGCCGTCATTCAGACCCTCAACTGAGAGCGTGCCGGGGTTCGTGCCTGCGGGGGCCTGGACAACGCCTCCCCACGCCGGTGCAGCCCAGCACACCGCTGCAAGTCCCGCAACTACACACCGCCCCCACCACCACGGTCTCGCCATGCGACGTCCTCCTTGGGACAAGGCCAATTGGGGATGCGGACTGGGGATCTCTCAGCAATTCCCAGCCTGCAAACCGCAACGCCCAGTCAGCAATCCAAAAACGTCAATCCCCAATGATCAATCGTTGGTTAGGTTTCTATCGGCTCGGTTCTACGCCAGACCAGATAAGTGCCGCTGAGGCGGCGTTCAGACTTGCCATCTGGTCGACCGGAGGCAGCAAGGACCTGCCGCACCCGACTTTATGGGACCGATACAGCAGATGCTCGGTTGACCGGCTGCAACCCTGCTCCGGACCAGCGCCGACGCCCTCATCTGGGCTGCCCGAGCGGACAATGGATTTCGATCAGAATCGGCGACTTGGGAGGTATGAGGCTCGAATTCCGATAAAATGGACAGCCATGGCGGTCCAGCGCTTCAATCCGGCACGTCGGTGGGGATTTCTGGTTGGGAGTGCAGCCACAGCGGCTGGCGTGGTTGCATTGGCGGTCGGTGCACTCGACGGGCTCAACGACTACGGTCTTGACCTATGTTTTCGGCATCTGAGCACGATCAAGGCTGATCCGCGAATCGTCCTCGTTGATATCAATGATTACGCCATCGAGGCGGTGGGCGACTGGCCTTGGCCCCGGAGGCGATATGCGCAAGTCGTCGGCGTCCTTGACGAGCTAGGGGCGAAGGCGATCGTGCTCGATCTGGTCCTCTCCGATCCGTCGTCCCCCCGGGTGGAGCATGCCGGGCCAGGCGAGCATTACGACTTCGACACGGACCTCGCGGCGATCGGCGATCCGACAGAAGACCCGACGATCTACGATGACGACGAACTCCGCGACGCAATGGCAGTAGCCGGAAATGTCTATCTTGCCATGTACTTTCGACTTGCACCTCCTGAAGTTGATCCCTCCGCGCTTCTCGCTGAAAGCCTGGAACTCCACAAGCAGCGTGCAGGAATCGGAGACAGCGCGTTCGCCGACCACCTCATACGGTCGTTCCCCGGGGCCCAGGACGTTTTCGACCTGAGCTTGCTGTACGACCTGAGTCGGCTCATCACCGAGTTGCAGCAGCATTTTGGCCTGGATGCAGAAGCGCTGACTCGCCGGCTTGGGGCGCGCACCCCCATCGACATCCGGCAAGTTGAGCAGCATCTCCCGGCCGCCAAGAGGATCACGGCCCGATGGAAGGCCGCGGCCTACTTTGCCGAGCAGCCTGACGCTGAGTGGCCTGAGTTCTTTGAACACGTTCTGCCCGAAGTCTCGATCGAAGTGGAGACGCCCGATCGGGACGATCTACTGGATGCGTTTCGGTTTCAGCGTTCGTACCTGGCACTGGTAAGGGCAAGTCCTTCGGTACCGGATTCCGTGGCTGGCCGCATTGCCCATGCCTACGACTTGACCCTTCCGGTCGACAAACTGGCCAAAGTCGCGAGGGGAATCGGGTTCGTGTCGTTTCCACGAGAACAATCCGGCGGTGTCGTCCGTGACATACCATTACTCGCCGAGACAGAGGGCACACTGCTCTTTCAGCTCGGCTTACTCGTCGCAATTGACGAACTGGGCGCCGACCGCTCAGCGACCAGCTTCTTGCCACTTGGCTCGGACGGATCGACTCTGCTTATGTGGCACGTACCAACGGGAGTCGCGCGTTGGCAGGATAGCTTCATGCATATCCCAGCCGCGCGCGTTCTGGAGATAGCCCTGAATCGTGAAGCCGCTGCCGAGAATGTAAAACGGCTCGCGCTGGACACGGCAGACCTGGTCAAGCTTCGTCATCGCGAGACTCATGTCATCTACGCGGACTACGTGCGACTCGTGAATCAGCGGCGCACCTTGCAGGAACAACTGGATCACGAGACGGACCCAGACGCGCACCATGCCGTGGCAGAGGCGCTGACAGCGACTGAGGCGAAGATCGCCGAAATCCAGGACGATGCCCTGCTCTGGTTGCAGCGGGCCTACAACCTGTGGAAGACGACGGAACCGGTAGGCGCCGCAGAACGCACCGAGCGCGCGCAAATCTTGCGGCTCTACGAGAAGTTCGGCCATGGCCAACTTGAGACGCAGGTAAGGACATTGAACGCCGACCTCACGGCACGAGCGAGGAGTCGACTGGACGAGCTGAGACCGGAAATCGAGGGCAACATCTGTTTTGTCGGCTACACTGCTTCCGGTATGGCGGATTTGGTGACGTCGCCTGTTTATGCGAGCATGCCTGGGGTCATGGCGCATGCGAACGTAGCCAATATGGTGCTTCAAGGCAAGGCGGCCTATCGAGCGCCTCCGGTTCTTAATGGACTGATGATGCTACTCGTGGGAATGCTCATGACCGGGGTGGCCGGCGTTCGCGGTCCGATCGTCAGTTTTGTGTCCCTTCTGGTTTTGGCACTCCTGGCCGTCGGAATCGGAGCATACCTGTTTTGGGTGTCTGGTTATTACCTCGCGTCAGCAAGTGCAGTCGCGCAGGCCTGTGGAGTGTGGGCGTTTGTGACAGGGTATCGGCAGTTTACGGAAGAGCGATCCCGTCGGCAGTTCCAGCGGGCGTTGGCCCAATACACTTCGCCAGCCGTGGCCGCTCGGATCGCCGACCGAGCGAGTGCTCGCGACCTCGCACCGGGACCGGCGACGGTCACTTGTTTCTTCAGTGACTTGAAGTCTTTCACCCGGCTCAGTGAACGTCTTGGGGCAGAACGAACGCGCCTGATCCTTAACCCCTACCTTCGAAGCATGAGCGCTGTTCTGGTGGAGCACCACGGACTGGTAAACAAATTCATGGGGGACGGGATTTTCGCGTTCTTCAACGCCCCGATCTGGCCGTGCTCGAATCACAGCGAGCAGGCGTGTGGCTGTGCCCTCGCTTCGCAGGCGGCTCTCTCTCGGCTCAACCGGGACATTCAGGCGATGTTGGGTGATGAGCCGCTCGTGATGCGAATCGGGCTTGCCTCTGGCGACACGTTCGTGGGCGACTACGGCAGTGATGCGAAGCTTGACTACACCTGCATCGGCGACACGGTGAACCTCGCCTCGCGCCTGGAGAAGGCCTGCAAGGCCCTGGGAACGAGCATTCTCGTGAATGAGACTACACGACGGCAGGCTGGAAATCGTTTTGTGTATCGTCCGCTGGGGCGACTCGCTCTGCCAGGCAAGCGGGTGGCTGTCGACGTGCACGAGCTGGTCGGTCTGCGCGATACCGTGGACGCAACGGCACAAGCTTACATCGTACAGTTTGAGCATCTAATTCGTGCTTATCAGGCCTGTCAGTGGGAATCCTGCCTCGATCACCTTAAGCGCTGCCGGGCCATGCGCAATGACGACCTGGCTCTGGATGTGTACCGCGAAGCAGCCTCCGCCTACCGCCGGGCGGCACCTCGCCAGGACTGGGACGGGGCCCTCGAACTCACGGACAGTTAGGCACTTATGCTGAGGTCGCGGAGCACTGCTGAGCACACACCGCTTGACGCAGCATGTCCTCATCTGGATTCGAAGCGCCTGCGAAGCCCTTTCTGCGTACCCGACAAGTCTTCGCCGCCCCAGGCGACTTCCTAAACCCGCTAACTTAAGGTGATCGCCTTAGCTTCCGAAGCACCGTCGGGAAGAAACTAGGGTAAGAATCGGTCCACCGTGCGATCAAACAGGTGACCCGGAGGCATCCTTGCGAATGGCGCAGACCTGCGACGCCGTGGTTCAAAATGCCAAAGAGGCGACACTGGAGGGCTGCGCAGCACCGCTCGGTCGCTATCCGACCTTGGCGACGACAAGCAACCGGCGTCCCGATCCACAAACCTGTCCATCGGAACCTGCCCGAGCACCTCTGGGCGCAAGCAGTACCACGCAGACGATCCGTCGGCTTCGTGGCGCACTGGAGGCCACTCGAAAACGAGAAGCTGCCCAGCGCAACAGGATTGAGCAACTCGAAGCCGAGCTTCGCCTCGCGGCATCCCTGGAACGCAACCTGCGGTCAAAGAGACCGACCGTTAACGGTGCCACCGTCCACACGCTCTCGCGCCCGGCAGATATTGTCAGCGGCGACATGGTAGATGTGGTCCGCCTAAACAAATCACAGGTCGCGATCATACTCTTGGACGCGACCGGTCACGGTCTGGCCGCGGGCCTGTTGGCGGCGCACCTCAAAGGGCCCCTTGAACATTTTCACATCATACGCGGCAGCGGTTGCGGACCACAGCCTGACGAGGCACTCGTTCATCTCAACAAGCATCTTTTGGACTTCGAGCTCGAAGAGTGCCAATTCGTGACAGCAACTTACATCATCTATAACGAGGACACTCATGTGGTTCAGTGGGCCCGTGCCGGTGCGCCGTACCCCGTTCTGAGCCGGCCCGGTTGCCAACCCCGCGAATTGGTCAGTAATGGTGCGCTGTTGGGCGTTCTGCCGGACGCCGCCTTTGAGGTGGTCGATCTGCAGCTAGGGCCCGGGGAGACCTTTGTGATTTACACCGACGGGCTCGACACCCTGCTCGCTGGCGGCCGTCGTGCATACGGGTGTCGAGCAGTCTTCCCCGCGGACCTGTTCTACGAAAACCAGGCCGGCGGTTTTACCGACCTCTGGAGTGAGTTTGGCAAGTTCGTGTGCTCGTGCAAGCCGGTCACAGACATGCGTGACGACATCACCGTCGTCGCACTGCACGTCGACGATGGAGAGGCTCCTGGCCCGGGTGCATTCGATACGGAAAAAGAGGCCATGTTGGCCTGCGCGGTGGGTTAGCGCTGCTCGCATTTTCGTGCATCGCTCCTCATGGAAGGCGAGCGTCCCGATAGGCGGGAATCCGCGCGGGCTCCCGACAGGGTCAGGTTCTATTTCTGCCCGCGGTTCGGGACACGATTTCCAAAGGCCCTATAGCCAAAAACCGTGCCCCTCTGCGGCAATCACCCGATCGCACGGCTCGTTCCACCTCCCCGGCCGTAGCGATGACAAACCGAACGCGATGCGAGATTTGGAGTTTGGCGCCTAAAAATCGGTGGAATGACCTAGGCCCCTCAGGTAGGGTGATGCCATGGACAACCTACCAGACAGAGAAGAGATGGAGCGGGCAACGCGCGAACGGGATACCTCGTACGATGGGATCTTCATCGTGGCTGTTCGCACAACGGGGGTCTTCTGCCGACCGTCATGCTCCGCGAGAAAGCCTCTTCCACGAAACGTTGAGTACTTCCCATCAGCGCGGGAGGCCTTGTTGGGTGGGTATCGGCCGTGCAAGCGCTGCCGCCCCATGGACATAAACGGGCAGCCACCCGATTGGGTCGATCAACTATTGTCTCACGTGGACGCGCGTCCGACGCAGCGGTTGACGGACCGTGATCTTCGCCTAATGTCGATCGATCCGGCGCGAGCCCGACGCTATTTCCGAGCCCATTATGATATGACCTTTCAGGCGTATCACCGTGCACGCCGGATGGGATTGGCACTGGCAGAACTGCGACGAGGAGCCGACATGTTGGACGTCGGGCTGCGATATGGGTTTGAATCGAGCAGCGGATTCCGCGATTCCTTCAAACAGGTGTTTGGAGAGCCACCCGGTCGCGGGCGTCGCGCGAAGTGCATTGTCACGACTCCAATCGAAAGCCCCCTCGGACGACTCATAGCCGGAGCCGCGGAGGAAGGTGTTTGTCTGCTGGAGTTCGCGGACCGGCGGGCGTTCGAGAGACAATTGGCCACCCTGCGCAAGCGGCTTGATCGAGCCATCGTTCCTGGAACGAATGAACATCTCGATAAGCTCAGGGATGAGCTGACCCGATACTTTGCGGGTGGGCTGACCGACTTCACGGTCCCGCTTGTGTGCCCCGGTACACCCTTCCAAGAAGCGGTTTGGGCGCAGCTTCGACGGATCCCCTACGGTGAAACGATTTCCTATGAAGCCTTGGCATGCGCCGTTGAAAAACCCACCGCATGTCGGGCAGTCGGACGGGCTAATGGTGACAACCGTGTGGCGATCGTGATCCCGTGCCATCGCGTCGTCCAAAAGAACGGCGAGCTTCGCGGCTACGGTGGTGGTCTTTGGCGCAAGCAGTTCCTCTTGGAGCACGAGCGAAAGACGAAGACATCCCGCACACGACAACTGCGGTTAGACGGTAAATGTCTGGTTGCACCGTGAATTCGGGCGGGCTCCAAGCCCGCCCACCACGGCAACGCCTTCGGTCTACGGACACTCGGCGAGGCACGCAGCCAAGGTCCCTTCCGCCTGGGCTGCGCATTCCCGTATCGTGCCTCCGTCGTGCATGCAAAGGGCGAAGGCTTCCTTGGCCTGCTCGCCACACCCGGCACGGCAATCCGGCGGTGGCTCCTTGCACCCGGTCAAGCAGTCTTGCAGGGACTCCCCCAGACCCGTGTGACATTGCAGGTCCGTACCGCCAGCACCACGGCAATCCAAGTACATCATTACGGATTCTATATGGCACAAAGTGGAGCAATCCCTCGGTCTGCATTCGCTGAGACAGACGCCCAGGATTCCAGCGATGCAGCGAGTACACTCCTCCTCATCGCCTGTATTCTCAATGCATGAGCGCAAGTTCTCCTGGGCATCTGCATAGCACTGGTCCATGCACTCCTGCGGATCGCAACCCATGTAACAAAGATCGAGAAAGTCGCGGGCAATGACCTGACACTCGTCAGCAGAGCCGCCTGCATCCACACACTCCACGAGAATCCGCGACCGTTGGTCCTCACACCACCCCTGACAATCCGGCGGATTGATGCAGTCATCCAAGCATTCCGCTCGGAAGGCGTCCGCATTCGGCTGACATATCGGCGGAATGCCGCCGCGCTCGATGCACTCCTGGTAATACCGTTCGGCTTCTTCGTCGCAATACGCCGGGCAATCCGCTGGCAGGTCGCAACCCGCGAGACATATTTCCAGAATCTCGTCTACTCCAGCCCGGCAATCCTCCGGTGTTCCGCCAGCCTCGATGCAAGCATTGAACCGCCGTTCAGCCTCATGATGGCAGCGCGTCGGGCAATCAGGCGGCGCTTCGCAATCCATCAGGCAGGTGTGCAAAAAGTCATCCGCGCGAGCCCGGCAACGTTCCTCGGCTACACCGCTTTCGATGCACTCCTGGAAAACCCGCTCGGCCTCATGATGGCAGCGCGTTGGACAATCAGGCGGCTCTTCGCAACCCATCAGGCAGGTGTGCAGAAAGTCATCCGCGCGAGCCCGGCAACGTTCCTCGGCTGCACCGCTTTCGATGCACTCCTGGAAAATACGCTCAGCCTCGTGATGGCAGCGCGTCGGGCAATCGGGCGGCTCGCAATCCATCAAGCACATCTGAAGGAACTCATCGGCTCGGATCCGGCAGCGCTCCTCGGCCACACCGCTGTCGATGCACTCCTGGAAAACCCGCTCGGCCTCGTTGTGGCAGCGCGTCGGGCAATCAGGCGGCTCTTCGCAACCCATCAGGCAGGTGTGCAGAAAGTCATCCGCGCGAGCCCGGCAACGTTCCTCGGCTGCACCGCTTTCGATGCACTCCTGGAAAATACGCTCAGCCTCGTGATGGCAGCGCGTCGGGCAATCGGGCGGCTCGCAATCCATCAAGCACATCTGAAGGAACTCATCGGCTCGGATCCGGCAACGTTCCTCGGCTACACCGCTTTCGATGCACTCCTGGAAAATACGCTCAGCCTCGTGATGGCAGCGCGTCGGGCAATCGGGCGGCTCGCAATCCATCAAGCACATCTGAAGGAACTCATCGGCTCGGATCCGGCAACGTTCCTCGGCTACACCGCTTTCGATGCACTCCTGGAAAATACGCTCAGCCTCGTGATGGCAGCGCGT
>CAYOQG010000027.1:22415-29660 GCA_964405925.1 uncultured Phycisphaeraceae bacterium
TCCGGCAACGTTCCTCGGCTACACCGCTTTCGATGCACTCCTGGAAAATACGCTCGGCCTCGTTGTGGCAGCGCGTTGGACAATCCATCGGAGGTTCGCAATCCATCAGGCACGTTTGCAGGAACTCGCCGGCCTCGGCCCGACAGTCCTCTTCCGTGCCGCCCGCGTCAACACACTCATGGAACACTCGTTCGGCCTCGTGCTCACATCGAGTTCCGCAGTCTGGCACGGTGCCGCACTGCTCCTGCAGGCACGTACGGAGTGCGTCATATGCGACGCCCGCGCATTCCACCACACTCCCGCCACCGGCCACGCACTCGTGAAAAGCGTCCTCAGCCTGCCGCGCACAGAGCAGGCGACAATCGGGGACTTCCTCACACTGCTCGGCGAGACACATGCGCAGGACTTCGTGCGCCTCCCTTGCGCACTGCGGTCTTGATCCACCGTCCGCGCAACATTGATGGTATGCCTGTTCAGCTTGCTGCGCGCAGCGGACTCGGCAGTCGACCGGTTCATCACAGCTGTCCATCAGGCAACCCGCGACGTACTCGTGGGCAGAAGCAAGACATTCGCGCCGTGAGCCGCCGTCGTGGCGGCATTGACGATAAAACTCCACGCCTTGCTCATAGCACTCGCGTTGACAGTCAGAGGTGAATCCACCGCCCGGAGCCAGGCCCGGCGCCGGCTTGAGCAGCCCGATTCCGCCACTTCGCACCATTCGACCGGATTTCTCTTTCGCCACCTCCCGGGCAGTTGCAACGGAAACCGCGAGACCGGCTGCACAGACTGCAAGCACGACCTTATAAGACATCTTCATGTTTATCCCCCGTCAAGAACATACGTTTGTATGCCTTTCGGATCAAGACCAGCCCGTGGAACGGGTCAAGCCCCGTCTCTCTACAGAACCATTATTCTACCACCAGAGGCGATGTCCTACAAGATGGCGCGCCCCCCCGTCGGTCCGTAAGACAACCGGATAGACTCGCTAGTCTTCCTTCTGCCCGAGAATAGCCCCGCTGCGGCACCGTCGGTACCGTGACGGCTAGAACCTTGATCGACGGTGCCTCGCCGTCCACTTTTCCTCGGCTTCCGGTGGTCGGATGTATGTCGGGATGAGTAAGTGGCGGTCGATGAACCTCCCCTCGGATGCTCGGGAAACGCCAAGGTGATACACGGTCTCAGCCCGTGGCGGGTAAAGCCATTCGGGCAGGATTGGCAAACGGGAAGCCGCGACAGCCTCCCGATGGTACAACACACCTTCACCAAGCACGGCGCAGGACTCGTCGATCGCACGCTGGGCAGCCAAGAAGTCAACTGGATCGGTCTCGACGGGATCGGAGACTGCCACGTAGCGGTCATCCTGTCGAACGAAAGCGGCGGTGTAGACTCGTCGTCGCTTTGCGTCAAGAACGACGGCAACGCGGTCGGGTGGTTGGCTGCTTCGCTGGCCACGCTCCGGCCTGCGACGCAAGCGTTGGGCATCGGTGCGATCTCCAACCGAGCCAGTCGTTAAATCGCCTGGGCCGACGTGCATGGCGTTTTGGGCGATGACCTCCAGCGTGGGGACGGCGACGATGTGAGCCTCGAGGGCCAAGCCCATCATACGAGCGGCAGTGATTCCGATACGCAGCCCGGTAAAGCTACCCGGACCACAGGAGACGTAGACGCTGCCGATCCTGGAAGGTCGGACATGATTGGATTGACAGATTCCCTCGATGGTGGGAAGGAACTCGACGGCGTGCCTGCGTGGACCGCTGAAACGCCGAACCTCGATCACCTCCGAACCTCTGCCGAGGGCGACCTCTCCCAAGGCGCTTGAGGTTTCGAACGCAAGCCCGTACACCGTTTCGCTCTCGCCCATCTTTGCCATGATCGACGCATGATACAACTTCCCACAGACCATGACACGTTGCAGCCCCAAGCCGCGATTGCACGCCCACCCCGTGCAAGAGCTCACCGCAGCACCCCGGTCGACCCTGGGGGCAAGGTCCGCGCTGTAATACTGGGGGCGGCGGGCGAGGCTGTCAGCGCCGGTGCAGCCGGGTACGCAGCCAGGTCGTCAAGACCGTGTCGCACGCGACCCGATCAGCATGTGGCGGCGTACAAGTCTTAACAGCCGCCAGGCGCGAATACCGTAGCGTATCGCCGTAATACAGACAGGCGGCAGGCGGGCGTTGACGGGCGTGCGCATCTTCCGTAGAGTCTGACGCTGCCGCGGGAGCAGGGCAAAGCGGACGCGACCCTTGATTGTTTTTCCCAGTCGCTTGGGATGGCGTAGGGTTTGGCCCCAACGTGTTTGCAGTAATCTCGGACATTCATGGCAACTTAGAAGCGCTGGAGACGGCGCTCGCCGACATCGACCGACGCTCGATCTCAAAGATTTACTGCCTGGGCGACGTTCTTGGATACGGAGCCAGCCCGGCAGAGTGCCTTGATCTCGTCATCGATCGCTGTGAGGTGATCCTGTGCGGCAATCACGACCAGGCTGTCTTTTACGAGCCGACGAATTTCAACGTCGGCGCAGAACGAGCGGCCTACTGGACGCGCCAGGTCCTGGAAGACGAACCGGACAAAGCCAAACGCAACCGTCGTTGGGAGGTGTTGGGCCGACTACCCATCAGATACACGGCTGAGCGGTTGCTCATGTCGCACGCCTCGCCGCGGCGACCGGTGAACGAATACGTCTTTCCGGAGGACGTCTACACGAACCCGAGCAAGATCCTCGAGAACTTCAGGCGGCTGGAAGATCACCACATGGCTTGTCTGGTGGGCCACACCCACGTCCCGGGTGTGTTTTTGGATGATCCTTGCTTTGATCCCCCGGACGAGCTGCCTGAGATCGGGATCTACTCGATCACTTCCGAGGAAAAAGCCATCGTCAACGTCGGCAGCGTGGGCCAGCCGCGTGATCGCGATCCCAGGTTGTGCTATGTCGTCGTCTACGAGAGGGGTGAGGCGCCGGATAGCTATGAGCCCCCCGTGGTGGGTAACGACGACTTCTGTCTGACGCTCGAGTTTGTCCGATTGGAATATGATATCGAAGCTGCGGCGCGAAAGATCTATGATACGCCCGAACTCGACGATTTTCTTGGAAGCCGTCTTTTCGAAGGCCGGTAGTTCCCATCGGTGATGCGTCGTTGTACCATGCCCTGACTGAATGTCGCAGCGTCTCTTACCAGGCGATGTTTTGCCGTGCCGTTTTGATGGCTGCTTAGCGTAATCCGATGGATAAGCAGGATACTCTCCGAAACCTTCTGATCGCCGCTCTCGTTTTTGTGGGCATCGCGGCCATCGGGCCCAAGCTCTTTCCGCCCGTACCCGCGCGGCCGCAGCCGGAGTCGACTCAGACAGATGCAACGGGACCCGGGGCGACTCAACCTGGGCAACCATCCGCCCAGCCGCCCGAGGTCGCCGGGAGTCCGTCCGATGAGGGGATCCCGCCTTCCGAGGCGCGGGCGCAAAGCGCTTTCACGGTGGCTGAAGCCAAGGAAGAACAGACCGTTGCCATTGGCACCGCCACGACGGTCGGCTTCGCAGAGGAAGGGCCCTTGAGCCCTTATCGAATGCGGTTGACGTTGTCGAATGTCGGGGCTTCCATCGAATCCGCCACGATGACCAACCACGCCGCCACGCTGGATAGTGACCAGCGGTACGAGCTCCTACGGAAACTGGAGCGTGACGACGGGCGAACGTTCCGTTCGCTGGCTATCGAGAAGGTCAATGTTGACGGCGTGGATGTGGATCTTGGCAACAAGAAGTGGCACGTTATGCCCGTTGAGCGTTATCGGGAGACGGACGGCAGCGGTGAGCGGGTCCGCTTTTGGATCGAGATCCAGGAGAATAAGGTCCCGGCTTTGAAGATCACCCGTACGTTTACACTCCCGGCCCAAGAGCGCAAATTGCAGCGGCACGACCTGCATTCCAGTATCGCGGCCGAAAACCTCTCAAGCCAACCACACCAGGTCATTTTCACCTTTCTTGGGGGCTTGGGCGTTGAACGGATCAATCCGCGGATGGACGATCGATTCGTCGACGCAGGGGTGTACGATGGTACAAGAGTGTCGGGTCTGCGAAGGACCCGGCGAAACTTGAAGAAGAGCTCCCGCGCGGCGGTCGAGCTTTTCGTGCCCACGGCGGAGGATCCCCATATGCGACTGGCCTGGGCAGCGACCGCCAACACGTACTTTACGTGCACGATCGCGCCTACGGATCAGACTGGTTCAGGTATCGGCGGGTACATTGCCAGTGCCGTCGTCGCGGATGCTGATGGCGACACGACCACCGAGGATGACACGACAGTGCGTTTTGTCACCCAGGCTGCCTCTCTGGCACCGAGTGACACCCTTCAGCTGTCATCCAATATCTACCTGGGCGAGAAAAACGGCAAGGCTTTCCGCGAGATACCCGAGTACAGCGCGTTGAACTACTACTACCAAGTCGCCCAGGGCTATGGGTGGTGCACATTCACATTCCTGGTCGAGTTGATGATCTGGCTGCTCGATAGCCTCTTTTTGCTTGTTCGTGACTTCGGTGTCGGTATTATCATACTGGTCCTCATTGTACGGACCCTTCTGCACCCCATCACCAAGAAGGGCCAGGTCAATATGGTCCGAATGCAGCAGCGGATGCAGGAGCTTCAGCCGAAGATCGAGGAAATCAAGCGCAAGTATGCAAATGACAAGGCCCGTATGAATCAGGAGATGATGAAGCTGAACATCAATCCCGCGGGCCAGTTGCTCACCTGTCTGCCGATGGCGATTCAGATGCCCATCTGGGTCGCACTGTATATCAGTCTGAGTAACAACATCCTCATGCGGCATGAGGGGGCGTTTTATGGGTTGACGTGGATTCACGACCTCACTGCCCCCGATGCTCTGTACACGTTTGCCTCGCCGATCCACGTGCCGTTCTTCGGTTGGGCGCTGCCGGCCTTCAATCTGCTGCCCATCTTGCTGGCTATCTTCATGTACATGCAGCAGAAGCTGCAGCCGAAGCCCAAGCCTAACCCGGCGGCAACCGATCAGCAGCGGCAGCAGCAGGAAATGATGCAGAAGATGGGCCCCATGATGAGCATCATGATGCTCTTGATCTTCTATAAGATGCCCAGCGGGTTGAACCTCTACATCATGTCAAGCTCATTATTCGGTATCATCGAGCAGCACCGAATCCGCAAGCACATCAAACAACGCGAAGCCGACGGTACACTGCTTAAAGGACCCGCTAAGCCAAAGCCCGAAACGCCTCACCGTAAGAGATCCGGCGAACTGAACTTCTTCCAGAAGCTCCAGAAAATGGCGGAAGACGCGAAGTCACAACAGGCGCAACGCCGACCGAAAAACAAAGTGCGGCGGTAGTCCATGCCTGCAACATTGACCGGTGAGTTGTCGGTCGCGTCGGCCTCCTTGGTGACCCCATGGGCGACAATTCGACACAGCCCGACGTCCCAAGCATCCAGACGCAAGCAGAGCCGGATTCACCGCGTCATTGTGTGGCCTGCGGGTACAACTTACACGGTCTCGGGAACGAGCCGCGATGTCCGGAATGTGGGTTGCTGAACATTCCATCTGGATACCGCCAACAGGTGTGGGATCTCGTGGATTCGGGACGATGGTTCTTCTCCAGGTTCTTGACCCCATTGGCCAAGCGTCCTCCCGGCTGGTGGTGGGCGCTGGATCGACCGGGCGATGTGCGTCGATCATTCAAGGTCGCCGCTCGTAACGTTCTCATCACGGCAGTCATGATCATCGGTGTCGGAAGCGCAGCCGGGTCGTTTCTGATCGAAGAGACCACAACGTACGCCTACCCGCGTCTCGAGGACGCATTGGGAGGGCCGACGGAGAAAGGGACGCGGACCCTCGTTGTGGGACTCGGGGGGTACACCGCAAGGTGGAAAGACGACATAGATTATGCAAGCTACTACGCCGCCCCCGGCCGGACAACCCAAACGACATCGTTCCAAGTAGTCGTAGAGGCCGACGGCGACGTTATCGCCATTTCCGGGGCGATGCTCGCATGGGCGGTTTGGATGTGGGCAACCACGGCGCTGGTCGGTCTCTGGTCACAGATACGAAAAGGGCTGCCGAAGTTTGCCCGTGCCCCGCGGACGATCATCGCAGCCAGCAACTATGAATCCCACCGCCTCTTGTTTCTCGGGGCGAGCTTCATGGCGTGGGCGGTTGTCGACGCGTTGCTACGTTGCGTCGTCATCCCGCAGGAATACGCCTCGATGATACACGACGCAGGTCCTGTGCTACTTCTGTTTGCCTGCTATTCGATCTTGGGTATGATCGGGTGGGTTGGCCCGCTGCGGAGCGACTACACCAGGCAGCTTATCCGATCACGTTGGCATGCGGGCCGTATCTTGGTGATGTACGCGCTCGTGTTCCCATGGATCCTGACGGTAATCACGATGGCCGGCGTGGCAATCGCGCTTTCACTGATTCCCGGAATCGACCTGTAGTGTTTCGGCCCGAACTGGAGTTCTCCGCCAGACTCCAGAAGACGGCCGTGGAGGAAAAAAGGCAGTAGGCGCGCCGCCATCGGAAGAACAAAGTGCGGCAGAAGCACTTCTGCGGTGATTGTCGCATGTCTACTGACCCCGCCGGTGCGTAAGTCGCAACAAGGCGGGCAGCAGAATCAATGTCGCTACGAGGCAGTTGATGATGCTAAGCACGACCAGACCGCCCAAGCGTGCGTTGGCGGGAACCTGGGAGAGGGTGAGGACACCGAATCCTGATGCCACGGCTATGGCATCAATGACGATCGCCGGTCCGCTGGCGCAGGTGGCGTCGATGATGGCTGCCTCCAAACCGAGAGCATGCGAGCGGGCCCGCCGAAATCGCTCCATCAGATGGATTGCGTAGTCGACGCCGATTCCCAGGGTCATGCCCGTGAACATGGAGGTCGCTACACCTAGCGGCATTCCGGTAAGCCCCATCACCGCGAAGTTGACAAGCACCGCCAGGGCACACGGAAGAACGCAAAGGATGCCCCACCGCAGCGACCGGCCCAACAGCGTCGTTACCACCAGAATGCCGATCAAAGATCCCAGGAGCGAGCGGACCTGTGTCGAGACTATGGCATTGATGAGGGTTTGGCTCACGGCTACGTCACCGGCAAAGCTCACCGTCATACCGTGCGGTGCCAGGTGCTCCTTCTCGTATACGCGAATCTTGTCCATGAGGCGTGCGGTGGCGACAAAGTTGGCATCCTCCAAGAAGACGGTCACCAGCGCTCGGGTGTAAT
>CAYOQG010000028.1:0-29252 GCA_964405925.1 uncultured Phycisphaeraceae bacterium
TGGAGACTAACGCGTGTCGCACCTTTGCACGTAGGGTTTGGGAGAGCCGAGGGAGTGCTCAGGTGCAGTGGCACGCTACGTGCAGCAACGAACAGTGGGTGGTCACGCCGATAGGTCACCGTATAATTCCGGTCTACGGTTCGGTCGTGGGAGGGGATTGGCGCAGTCATTAGATAAGGGCGACAAGCGATGAAGAAGACGAGGCTTTTCACACCAGGTCCGACGATGGTTCCAGAGGATGTGATGTTGGAGATGGCTCGGCCGATCGAGCATCATCGGACAGCCTGGTATCGGGATCTACACAGGGAGCTGTACGAACTGCTCCAATACCTGTTTCAGACGGAGGCTATCTGCCTGACCTTCACTGGGAGCGGGACGTCCGCGGCGGAGGGGGCGATCGTGGGATGCTGCCCACCTGGCCACAAAGCGCTCGTGGTCCGAAACGGCAAGTTTGCCGAGCGTTGGGCCGAGGTCTGCGCCGCGTTTGGGATCGACCACACACCGTTGGATATCAAATGGGGTCGCGGTGCCAAGGTGGGTGACATCACCAAGGCAATGGACGCGGATCCGAAGATCGATACGATCGTTCTCGTCCATAGCGAGACCTCGACGACGGCGCTCTCTGACGTCGAGGGCATCGCCCAGGTCACTCAGGATCGCGGGGCGCTATTGATCGTGGATGGGATCACGGCGGTCGGTACGCTGCCGGTCAAGATGGACGAGTGGGGTGTTGATGTTTACATCACCGGCTCGCAGAAGGCACTCATGCTGCCGCCGGGCCTGGGGTTTGCGGCGGTCAACGATCGGGCCTGGGAGCGGATCGACGAGGGCAAGATGCCGACACTCTACAACGACGTGAAAGCCTATCGAAAATCGCTCGATACCTTCGACGCACCGTATACCCCGGCAGTTACACTGGTTCGCGGGGCTGTCCTGTCGCTCAAGAAGATCAAGGAGATCGGTCTCGAGAACATCTGGCGCGAGTCAGCCATGTTGGCAAAGGCGACGCGGGCAGCGGCGGAGGCGATCGGGCTGAAAGTGTACCCGGTGGACCCGGTCGATTCGGTCACCGCGATGCTGGTGCCGGAGGGCGTTGACGAAGGCGCGCTTCGGAAGACCATGCGAAGCAAGTACGGGTTCCAGATCGCCGGCGGACAGGGCGAACTGAAGGGGAAGATCATCCGGTTCTCGCACATGGGTTATGTGGACGCATTCGACACGCTCGGTGCGATCGCTGCCCTCGAGTTGACACTGGCAGACCAGGGGTTCGACGTGACGACCGGGTCCGGCGTGTCCGCGGCCCAGCGGATTTTTGCGGAATCGATGTAGTGTACGGCGAACCTCGAGTTTGCGGGTCCGGGGGGGCCACGGGCAGCTAATCTGTTCGTGGACACTGGCGGGAAAGCCGCCAGTGGCACCCACTCGCCGGCAATGGCACGGGTCCGCGCTCGCCTGACTACCGGCGCCTACGTAAAGACGGGGCGAGCGGAACTTCCAAGGCGGACCCGTGGCACCCACCAGAAAGCGCATGTGTTTGTTGGGATGCATCTTGTTCGTCTACTTCTGTTTGTCGCCCCGGACGCGGTTGGACTTGCGACGGACGAAACGGTGTCCCGGTAACTGGGTGACCAGCCCCTTGAGCTGAAGGGCGGTCAGTGTGGACAACACACTGGCCATCTCCAAGCCCGTCCGAGAGGCAATCGAATCGGCATCCCGGGCATTGTCGGTGACGGCTTTGAGGACCGCCTGCTCGTTCTCGTTCAGTTTGGGTGGGGGAACGACGGTAGCCTCTGATTGTCGAGAGTCGGTCGGTTGTGTTGCCCCAGTTCCCATGATCTCGCCGACGGCACCGAGCTCGTCGAGGACGTCTTCGAGGCAGGTGATCAGCTTGGCTTGGCCGTCGCGGATGAGTCCATGGACGCCGGCAGTTAGATCGGGCCGGTCGACTCGGCCGGGCAGTGCAAAGACTTCGCGGTTGTATTCCGAGGCGAGTCGGGCGGTGATCAGGGCCCCGCTGCGCGATCCGGCTTCAATCACAATCACACCGAGCGCCAGACCGGCGATGATTCGGTTGCGTCTTGGGAAGTTCTCCGGTGTCGGCTGGACGTCAATGGGCATTTCGCTTACGACGGCACCGTGTTGGGCAATTTCCTCGGCCAGGGCTTCGTGCTCGCGCGGATAGATCGATCCGAGTCCGTTGCCCAGAACCGCGATGGTTCGCCCGCCACCACAAAGTGCACCGCGGTGGGCATGGCCATCGATTCCGCGTGCCATGCCGGAAACGATCGTGAAGCCGGCGCTGCCGAGCATTTCACCAAATCGCAACGCTTGCTCATGACCGTAGTGTGAGCACCGTCTGGTGCCGACGATGGCAATGGCTACGGCGTCGGTTGGCTCAAACCGTCCACGCGTGTAGAGGCAAATGGGTGAGTCCGGGATACGTAACAGTGGCTTGGGATAGGTCGAGTCCTCCAAGCAAATCACCCGCAATCCACAAGCGGCGGCGCGGTCAAGCTCTCGATCGGCAGATTCGTCCGTGCGCGATCGGAAGATCGACTCCGCAGCGTGGGGGCCGATGCCTTCCACCTCTTTCAATGCGGACATGGATGCGGAGAGGATTGCGTCGACTGATCCGAAACGGGCAAGGAGCTTGCGCAACCGGATGGGCCCGACACCGTCAGCGTGCTGCAGTCGCAGGTATTGCCGTGCGACGTCGGAGATGGGGATGTTCGAATCCGTTGAAACCATAACACCTCGCGTCGGAAGGGACCGCAGGGTCAGTTTAGCCTGTGCATTCTTGTGGTACCATGTGGATCGAGGGGGTGGTCTTGACATTGAGTGTCAGATTTGGTGTCACCTTTTTCCGAGCCGAGGTACACAACCTCTTGAAATGCAATAGCTTTCGTGATTGTTCTACGGGTTTGGCGGTAGGTTTCACCCCTGCGGTAACGGACTTGTCGGACGCGTGGCGGGCACGCCCGTCCCATAACCTCCAACGCAGGGGACGACGCGAAGGCGTCGTCGCTTAATTACTCTGTGAGGTAAGCCAGTCGCGGATGCGGGTCTCGAGCATATCGATGGGCATCGCCCCACCTGCCAGAAGCGCGTCATGGAACGCACGAATATCGAATCGCTCGCCGAGTCGCTGCTGGGCCTCCTTTCGCAGTTGTAGGATTCTCAGTTCACCCATTTTGTAGGAAAGCGCCTGACCAGGCCAGGCGATATAACGATCCACTTCCGCCTCGACGTCGAGCGGTGCCAGGCTGGTGTTACGGGTGAGGTATTCGATCGCCTGCTGCCGAGACCAACCCTTCTGGTGGATTCCGGTATCGACAACAAGACGGCAGGCCCGCCACATTTCGAAGGTGAGCTGCCCGAACCGGGCGTAGGGATCGCGGTACCCGCCGATCTCGTAGCCCAGCTTCTCGGCATAGAGGGCCCATCCCTCGATGTAGGCATCGTATCGGCCATAGCGTCTGAACTTGGGCAGAGCGGTGTTCTCCTGATCGAGGGCCGCCTGGAGATGGTGACCCGGGATGGCCTCGTGGTAGGTCAGGGCTTCGAGGGTGAAGCGAAGCCGCTGGGTCGGGGCATAGGTGTTGATGTAGAAGTAGCCTGGTCTGGATCCGTCTTCAGGTGAAGCGTTGTAATAGGCGACGGGCGACGAGGCGGCCCGGAAGGATTCAATCTCCTTCATCACGCAGTCAGCTCTTGGAAGCCTGCCGAACAGCCGTGTCAACAGCGGCTTGGTGCGTCTAAGGTATCCGTCCGCGGCTGCCACAAGCTCGTCACGATTCTTGAAGCGATAGCGGGGATCCGTGCGCATGTGCTCGATAAACTCGTCCAAGGTCCCCTCGAATCCCGCCTCGGTCTTTACGTTGGTCATCTCACCGCGGATTCTGGCCACCTCAGCGAGTCCGAGCTCGTGAATCTCATCGGGTGTCGCCCGGACGGTCGTGTGCAGATAGACAAGTGTCTGGTAGATTTGATTGCCGTTGGACACCGCACTCATGCCGACCGTCGATCGACACACGTACAGATACTCGTCTTGGACGTACGCCAGCAGTTGCAGGTAGGCGGGAAAGACACGGGAGGCGATGGCATCGGTGACCTCGGCGGTCACGATCTGGCGTTGTTCCTCGGTCAGGTTCGTGGTCTGTTTCAGCGGTTTGTAGAACTCGCTTTTGGTCACGTCGGAGGGAATGTGCGTGCGGATTTGCGGTATCGCTTTCTCGACGAGGACGCATGGGGATACCAGGCCCAATCGGACCCCGGTGTGCATGTTGGCGATCATGTCCGTCACCTGCTGCGGGAAAGCCTGCAGCCGGGCGACATAGGCCTCGAAATCCGCGGCGTCGCGAAACGGCTGGGACACGAAGATGAGGGGAAAGGCGATGTGCGGTCCATAAAGCGGGTCCAGCGGTGTGTAGTCCAAATGGCATTGGATCCGAGCCAGCTCGTCGCGAACGGCCCGTTTCAAAAGATCCCTGGTCAACCGGTCCTCTGCGGTCAGCTCGTTGCCGGGGATTCTATCCGCCTGGCGAAGGAACAATCGAAGACTTCGCTCCCATCCTTCCAGGGCTTGCTGGCCAAGATCGGCGAGCCGGTCGTCGAAGCGGTGGTCGCCGAGGCTGGTCGCCCACACTGGATTACGTTCTAACAGGGCGTCCCAATACTTGTCAGCTAGTTCTTTCAGCGCTTGGTTCGATTGAGCCTGTGCTGAATTGCCCGAAAGGACGAGAACGGATACCGCTGCTGCAATAAGCGAACCACGCATCACCATGTTGTAGTCTCTCCAACTCGTTAGCCTGGGCCTGTGTTTCCCGTGAGTATATTCAGGGTCACGACGTACGGTGTCAAAGTTGGAAAGGCAGCGCACTTGGCATCCGGAACGGTTCTGTTTTCCGAATGCCTGCTGCCCACCACGCGATACTGCGTCGGCTAACAGCCTGTTGAAATACACCGGACGACATTCCACGGTGTAGCGTCACCGCTTGTGGGTGACGAAAAAAGCGGGTCTAACGCCACCCACGAGGGGTGGCGCTACATTCTTCAACGGACTGCTAAGGGCGCTGATCCTCCTGCGCAGCCTTTAGTTGCTCCCACCACGCCTGAATCTGCACGGTGTCGATGTCCGCGGTGCGATCTCGGACCATGGTGAGGAGATCCGGAACGGCAAAGGCTTCATGGGGTTGCCTAATGATCCCCAAGGGTTGCCCGAACAGCTTCACGGTCAAAATGGTCCGCCCATCCCGACCGTGCGTGCCGAGCACCCGCAGTTGCCCGTCCTCCAAAACGAATCTTGCGCCGAACCTCGTGTATTCGATGTGGTCGGGCAAGGCAGCCTCAATGTCCACGCCGAATCGTTGGCTGACGGCTTGCGCGATGAGGGCCCGGTCAATCAGCCCTGGTCCATCCTTCGGCGGGACCGCGTTGATCTCAACGTCCCCGAGGCGTAGTTGATCATTCACAATGAGCAGAGATCGAATGTTCAGTTCGGCGGTCCCGGTGACTTGACCCTGGCCCCACATCCTCGAAACGGCCTCAAGCGATAAGTCTGAGCAGGTGCCCCGTGTGCTAAGATGGATCAGTCGTCCACCGATCCATCGCATCTGGTCGATTTCGAGGTCGAGCAAGCCCTGGGCTTCCGTTTCGACCAGACCCGGCAAGAGCTCGCCCATGCGTAGATTTAAGACCCGTCCGTGAATCGCAAAGTCCTGGAGCTTGCGATCGCGAAAGGTTGCGGAATCCAAGCTGGCATCGATGGTGCCGTGGAAAGGTCCTCCCGGCACCGTGGTAGTGAAATCCGCCAGTTCTGCGTCGTGCAATGCTCCAGTGATATCAACGATCTTAGTATCACAGGCCTGTCGATAGGTGATTGAACCCTCGAACTCACCGGACGAGCTCGCCTGGCCGAGCAGCCCATCAACCCCAAATGACGCCAACGGAATCGAAGGCACCGTCAACCGGACCTCGTGAAAAATCAACCGCTCGCCCGGTGTGAATCGGGCCACAACGCTGACCGGGTGTTCGACGCGTACGCCGTTGAGTTTCAGGCAGGCAAAGGAAGCGTGTCCCTCCCCGTATTCGTCAAAGAGGATCACACCGGAGGCGTCGTCCGCGGTAAAAGCCGTACCGGGGTGGGTAAACTTGAGGTCGAAGTGGTTCGCTCGGACCTCCTTCAGTCCAAGGGCTGCGAAATCGTGTCCTAAGCCGCCGGCCAGCATCTTCTGATACTGCGTCGGCTCCCAGGCAGCCGTTCCGACCAGCAACCATCCATCTCGCAGTTCGAGCGATGATGACGAACGTGTGTCATGGACAACATTCGCATTTCGGATCAGGTCTGGCTCGCTGACGGGCTTACTGCTTCTCCACAACACCGAAGCACACGAGAACACCTGGTCACCGTTGTCCTGTAACTGAACCCGTACATCGTTGAGGGCCCGATCACGAAAGGTCAGAGGTCTTATGGAACGGATGGACACGTCCATGCCCAGCCGTTCGGTTAGTGAACGCTCGACGCTTCGCCGATAGTTGTTGCTCCTCAGATGCAGCGCATAGCCAATCGTTACCGAGAGCGATCCCGGAACCAGGGCGAAACACACGACTACCGGGAATATGCGCCGAGGCCACATCATCGCCCAAGTCTAGTCGACCTTCGGATCGTTGAACACGCCGCCGGTCGTCGGGTTCAGTGGGCGCTGGATACCGACGCAGGGTGACCGATCGTTCACATGGGGCAGGGCAGGACGTCGCCTGCCAACAGGTAACCCCCCTGAAGGCATCCACGGCGGCGCTGATGTCGAGAAAGCGGATACCCAGATCGGACGTGCACTCGCTGCCACTCGCCCGGACGAGGTTGACCCGTTTCGTCGCTAGCGCGGTGCCCAGGTATCGAAACGCGTTGACGATCGAGGTTATGTCGTTGGAGTCGACGGTCCTATTGGGTGTGGTCGAGAAGCCGACAACGAAATCAATGACCGTGTCGTTCCAGATCGGCGTGGCAATCCGATGGACGGCGGGGAGGAGCGGAGCACCTGGTTCTCCATAATGACGTTGCAGGTCAAACGAAGTTCCTGGAACAATCAGCTCCTTACACCGCTTTCAGTTCGAATATGCCGATTGCGGTGCGTGGGCGTGAACCGCGTTCGTGCTACCGCGGGCTGAGATCAGGGACTCACAGCCGCGCATATCGGGGCATCCATACCGTGACCGGCGTTACAGATGAGCAAAGTTCCCGGAAGGTCAGAGGTCTGGAAGACGGCTGTAAGACCAAGTCGGCCGCTTTTGGCTATGCACGAGGCGAGCTTCTCACTGGACAAGACATCGGTCGGTCTTCCCACATTAACGCAGACATCGGCTTTTACGTTACTTCAGGTCATCGCTATGCTTTGTAGCAGGGAAAGCTCGAGGACCTCAGCGGCGAATTTGGGGGAGTCTAGCGAACCAAGGGAAACGTCATCGTTGTGATTTTGTGACTTCTTGCCTGCGGACGTCGGCTCGTGTAAGGTACTGGCTGGCTCATGCGCTACGGTCAGTGCTGGAGCCAAACCTTGGGGGCGTGGGGCAGAGGGAAGCATAGGAGGGTGAGGCGGATTGAAGCATCGGGGTGCTGAGGCGGGAAGAGGTAGGCCTTTGGAGCCCGAAGCCGTCTTCCCAGCAGCTTTGGGCTCCACGCGTTTCTGCAAGTTCACCGCCTTCACAACCATCGGCCAATCGCATCGTTCTGCTTGACATCTAGTGGTTCAAAGTGGAGGGTTTGTTTCGCAAGCTTGTTGGCACTGCGCGGCAGACATGGTGGTCCAGCAAGTCGGCGACGAACGATTGTCATTCATGATTGGCTTGCCACTCTTCGAGCCAGGCCATTTGGATTCGTTCCAGCTTACCCTCCGTTGACGCCTTCGGATCGTCGTCAAAGCCCCTAAGGTCGCACACCCACCTGTGCAGGTCGGCGAATCGGACGCTCAGGGGCTCCGTCTCGGGGAAGTTCTCAAACAGCCGCAAGCCTATGTCGTCGAAGTCATCCCAGGTCAGCTCTTGCATCTCCAACACTCCCATGTGCCGTCAGCCACGAGTATTGCGAGGGAATATCGCCCCCCCGCAGCCTCATGCTAATGGCCTTCCTTGACGAGGTTTCGATTCCACTCCGGGATTTCCACGACCACGTCGGTGGTTCCATCGGGCACCGATTGGCAGGCCAATCGGCTGGTGGGTTTCAGACCGGGGGCCTCTTCGAGCTGATCCTCTTCCTCCTCGGTGGCTTCGTTGAGGGTGTCCGAACCCTTCGTGACAACGACATGACACGTTGAGCAAGCGCACACCCCGCCGCAGGCATGGTCGATCGCAATCCCCTGCCCGAGGGCAACATCCAGAATGCTGCCCGGCAAGCCATCATGTTCGTAAGGCAGTTTATCGGGGTCGACCTCAACGGTGATGTTCATTGGAAGGAAGGTGATCTTATACTTCTGCGTGGGCATTCGCACGTCGGGTTGTTGGATGTAAGGGTTGACTCCACCCATCTTGTTGCTTCTCAGTCTATTCGCGCGTTGCGGGTGACGCGGCTCGGCCGCGACACGTTTGTGGATCTGTTGCCTGGTCGCTGTCCGTTTCATCAACCTGCAGCACGGCTGTCATGGCCCGCTCCGCCAACGGTGTCGTCGAACGATTGAATCGCTCACGCCGCTCGTTGATGGCTGCCGGATCGTCGCACGCCGTCGCAAACATGCGCAAGGCCTCGATCTCGGACACCAATGAAGCCCGCTGAGGCTGATCGATCAGATGTCCGAACTTCTCGATCATCCTCTCAGCTTTGGACAGGTCGAACTCGAGGGCAGTGCGCACGTCGATCAGATGATGGGCGGTCATGTCTTCCCGAGCGTGCTCGACCGCCTCTATCTGCATCCGGCGGACCTCATCGCGGGTCAGACCGTGAGATGGGATGATCTGCACAAAGGCTGTTTGCCCGCTTCGCTGCTCTCGTGCGGAGACGTTCAGGATTCCGTTCTGATCGATCAGGAAAGTCACATCGATCTTCGGCATCCCCGCCGGCATCGGTGGGATCTGGGTCAGCTCGAACTCGCCCAAGGATCGGCAGTCTCTGACCAGTTCGCGCTCGCCCTGAACCACGTTGATCTTGACAGCCGTCTGCCCGTCCTGAAATGTCGTGAAAGATTCCGTCGCCCGGCATGGAACACGGGTATTGGCGGCGATGAGTTTTCCCATTGCTCCGCCCAGCGTCTCGATGCCTAATGACAATGGTGTAACGTCAAGCAATAGCATGTCCTGCCTGACACTGCCGAGGATCGACGCCTGGGCGGCCGCGCCCATGGCGACGACCTGCTCCGGGTTGATGGCCGTATAGGGTTGGCACCGAAAGACCTCTGCCACACGCTGCCGCACAAACGGCACGCGAGTCGATCCCCCGACGAGCACCACCTGATCAATCTGCTCGGGCGCGAGCTTGGCTGCCTTCAGGGCCCGCGAGCAAGCCGAGATCGTCCGGTCCACAAACGGCACAATCAAATGCTCGAACTCATGCCGAGGGATGCTACGCCGATAAACCTTGTCCGTCCCTATTGCGATCTCGACGTCGGCGCTGTCTCGCTCACCGAGTCGCTGCTTGATGTTCTCCGAGAGCGTACGGAGCTGCTGTTTGATCGTCGGGGTCGCAATTTCGATTCCGAATTGTTCTCGGATTTCGCGGTTGAAAAGGTCGATCAGCGTCCGATCGAAGTCATCGCCGCCGAGATGTGTGTCGCCGTCGGTGGCGAGGACCTCGAATATCTCGTCCCCCAGTCTGAGGATCGAGATGTCGAAGGTGCCGCCACCGAGATCATAGACGGCGATCGTGGCGTGCTCGCGACGATCAAGCCCGTACGCCAGGGCGGCTGCGGTAGGCTCATTGATAATGCGTATGACGTCAAGCCCCGCGATCTTCCCGGCGTCACGTGTAGCCTGCCGCTGAGCGTCGTCGAAGTGAGCGGGCACGGTGATGACCGCCCGCGACACTTGACGGCCGAAGCACCGCTCCGCGCGTGCCTTAAGCTCCTGCAAGATCACGGCGCTGATCTCAGGCGGCGTGTACGTCCTGTCGTGAATGACGACCGAAGCAAGGTCGCGCTGTGCACTGTCCTGCGTGTGGCGTACGACTTGATAAGGAAGCCGAGCGACGTCCTCGGGGAGTTCAGCCAGACCGCGGCCCATCAGTCGTTTGATCGAATGAATCGTGGTCAGCGGACGCTCGACGGCGTGGGCCTTGGCCCGGTGTCCCACGGTTACCGTACCATTATCCTGGAATGCGACCACAGAAGGAAGGATGACATCGTCTTCACCCGCAGGTCCCGCGATCAGACGGGGTCCCGCCTCGTCGGCATAGGCGACGAGCGAGTTCGTCGTTCCAAGATCAATGCCTATGATTGGATCGTCAGCGTCAGTCATGGGTCACTTCGTCTGGGCGGGCTAATGGGTCAACAGTAAGCTCATCGAGGAGGTTGTCCAGGTACTTGATAGCGTTAAGCCGTCGGCGCATCTCCTTCTTCTGCTCGTCGCTGCACGCCGCAAGCCGATCCGCCTGCTCGGCGACTTGCCTGAGAATCTCTGTCCGCCGCGTTTGAAGGGAGATCCGAACCCTGTTGAGGGCTCGGTCGTCGCCCGCGAACCGCGCCACCTCCACCTGCTCCCGGACGATCATCACCTCGGCGAGCAGATTTCCGGGCACCTCCCGCAATTCGACGGCGCTCGGCCCGCCCGCCGACTCAAGCATGTAAGCCGCTCGCTGAACGGGGTCTTTCAGGATGATCAGAGCCTGGTTGATCTCCGCGCAAAGCTGCGTGGACAGCGAACGCATCTCTTCCGGCTGATCCGTGAAGCGATCGGGATGGATGTTCCGGGTGAGTGCGCGGAAGGCGGCGGTCAATTGCGCGTCATCGATCGAATACCGCCGCTTCAGGCCCAACAGGTCAAAGTAGTCCGCCGACCGTGGAGGGGGGAAAAGCGTCTTGCATCCGGTACAGACGATGGGGGAGCCGAGCTCCCGATCGCACTTAAGACACTTAATCGGAACTGTTGGACTGGTTGCGTTCATCGGTTCAGTATATAATCGAGGCAGCAGTCGACAGCACCTCTCCTAGGCAGAAAAACTCGATCCACAACCGCAACTGCCTGTCGCGTTCGGGTTATTGAAGACGAACCCACGCCCCATGATCTCGTCCTTGAAGTCCACGGTAGTCCCATCCAGGTACAGCAGACTCTTGGAATCGCAGATCACTTCGACCCCGTGCTGCTCCCAGGATTCGTCGAGCTCGCCTTTCGTTTCCGTCAGATCCAGCGAATAGCTGAACCCGCTGCAGCCGCCGCCTTTGACGCCCACTCGGAGGTATTGAGGTCTGACTTCGTCGCCTGTTTTCTCGGCAGCCTCCTGTTGATCCGCGATGATGGTCTTGATTTCTTTGGCAGCCCGTTCCGTTAACGTCACCATCGTTCATATCTCCACGCCTGAGGCAAAGCATTTGCGGGGGTCAGCCTTTTGGCTGAACACCGTGACGACGCCTGCGCTGATTGCGTCCCGGTGTCAGCCTGCCGCGGCTGCTCTTACCGTATCCGCTGTCTCAGCGGGTTTACTGCCCGCTCGTTTGTTTTTGACATCCGCAATGGCGGCCCGAACCGCGTCCTCAGCAAGCACGCTGCAGTGAATCTTTACCGGCGGTAGAGCCAGCTCCTTCACGATTTCGGTGTTCCTGATCTGCAAGGCCTCATCCAGCGTGCGTCCTTTGACCCACTCCGTCGCGAGCGAACTGCTGGCGATTGCACTGCCACATCCGAATGTCTTGAACTTGGCATCTACGATGCGATCCTCGTCGTCGACCTGGATCTGAAGCTTCATGACGTCCCCACATTCAGGAGCGCCGACGATCCCCGTACCCACATTATTCCCGGACTGATCCAGCGAGCCGACGTTACGCGGATTCTGGTAATGGTCCACGATCTTGTCACTGTAAGCCATTTGGCTTCTCCCTTCGTCTTATGAAAAAAGCGCCGTTGATCGGTCGTGCGCCATTTTCGTTGTCTCCGCGACCCATCTCCCGACGGTCATCTGCGGCCGATTCAGTGGCTTTGCCATTGGACCTTGGACAGGTCGACCCCAGCCTGGGCCATTTCGTACAGCGGGCTCATGTTCCGCAGATGGTTCACCGCTCGGACGACCTGCTCGATCGTGTGCTCGATGTCTTGCTGCGTTGTAAACCGCCCGAGTGAAAAGCGAATCGAGCTGTGGGCAACATCATCACCCAGGCCCAGCCCACGAAGCACGTAGCTAGGCTCCAGCGAGGCGCTGGTGCATGCGCTGCCGCTGCTGACCGCGATGTCGCTCATGCCCATCATCAGGCTTTCGCCCTCGACGTACAGGAAACTG
Source organism: uncultured Phycisphaeraceae bacterium (assembly GCA_964405925.1). Taxonomy (GTDB): domain Bacteria; phylum Planctomycetota; class Phycisphaerae; order UBA1845; family UBA1845. The sequence continues at coordinate 12,410 of CAYOQG010000028.1, forward strand.
ACGTTCAGTGTGTTGGGCAGGCGATGCTCGGGATGGCCGTTCATCGTGATGTCTGTGAGCTGCCCACTGAGCCCTTCCCACAACCGATCACGCAACCCGGCGATGCGTACACTCTCGGTTGGCATCTCCCGTAGGGCGATCTCAGCCGCCGCCCCGCAACCGACTACGCCCGGGACATTGAGCGTGCCGCTTCGCATGCCCCGTTCATGTCCGCCGCCGAAGATGATCGGCTGTAGACGGACACGCGGCTTGCGTCGTCGAACATACAGGGCACCCACACCCTTTGGCCCATAGACCTTATGGGCCGACATCGTCGCCAGGTCGATCCCCATGGCCTCGACGTCGATCGGCACTTTGCCGAATGCCTGCGTCGCATCGGTGTGGAAGAAGACGTTCCGCTGCTTGCAAAGAGCGCCGATCTCACCGATCGGATGAATCGTGCCGATCTCGTTGTTGGCGAACATCAGGGATACAAGGATGGTATCATCGCGGATGGACTCTGCCACCTGATCGACACTGACGCGTCCATATTCGTCGGGCTCAAGCCACGTGACCTCATACCCTTGGGTTTCCAGGAACTTGCACGGATCGATGACCGCCTTGTGCTCGATCGGGCAAGTCACAATGTGTTTGCCTGTGTCGGCATACATCCGGGCGACGCCCTGGATGGCCAGGTTGTTTCCCTCGGTCGCGCCGCTTGTCCAGATGATCTCCTTGCTATTGGCATTCAGGACACCGGCGACCCGTTGTCGGGCCTTGTCCACCGCCTCCTCCGCGGCCCAGCCGAATGGGTGGTTCCGGCTGGCGGCGTTCCCAAAGCTCTCGCGGTAAAAGGGCAGCATGGCCTCGAGGACGCGGGGGTCAACGGGGGTTGTGGCGTTATTATCCAGATAGACCATTCTCTGTGAGCTCCGTGACAGGGGTCTGTCGTGAAGATTTAGATTTCGTTTCCGTCTGCGAGTCCTCGAGAGGTGGCGACGACTGCATCAACTCCGCCAGGGTCACCCCTTCGAGAAAGCCTTTGAGCCGATCGTGGATTCTGTACACCGGGGTCCGGATCGGGCACGACGCCTCGAGATCGCAAGGGCTTTTGTTGTCTGATTCGGTGCCAGCCAGTGCGCACTGGACGAGTTGGAAGGGTCCTTCGATCGTTGCGATCAGCTCGTGAAGGGTGATGGCGTCGATCGACTTGGCCAGACCATATCCGCCGCTGGCACCTCGTGTGCTGCGGACGACTCCGGCGTGGGTGAGGGTCTTGAGGATGTTGGTCAGAATCGGCAGCGGAAGTCCGGAAGACTCAGCGATCTCACGTGCGCTGACGACCTCGTTGATGCGATCGGCCAAATGCGACATCGCGATCAGGGCGTATTCCGTTTTCTTAGTCAGAGCCAGCATATCAGCCTCTCCACAACAGCAAGGACGTTGGGCTGTGTTACTAGTACGATATAGCACCAAATCGGTGCGGATTCAATCGCTGCTAAACATTCGGAACAGAAGTTTTTTACAAACAGGCGCCCGATAGTGAAACGCATCGATCCTAAGTGCTGGCGGCTGTCTTGGCGGCAAGCTGATGGGAAGTCCCCGGTCGGCGCCAAACTGGATGGTGTCAACTGGCTTGATTGCAGGGGGGTACGTCCGTACGGTCGTTCGATTCCACGCGGCGGCGCCCCCGACCGAGTCGGAGTCTATCGGGAGATGGGCTATGGACTGGAGCGTTTTCGTTCAGCGGCAACTCGAAGGCGGTGCATCCTTGGCAGAGAGCGCCGGATTGCCGTCCGTCGCGTCTTTTGGTGAACCGCCGCGGGAGTATGAGCTCCTGAGCGAGGGACCGGCATTGGTGGATCGTTCTTATCGTGGGTTGTTGGAAATCTCCGGGCGCGATCGGGCTCAGTGGTTGCACAATCTGACGACGCAGGACGTCAACAACCTCAGGCCCGGTGAGGGTACCTATGCTTTTGCACTGAACCACCAGGGGCGGATCTTGTTTGACTTGAACATCCTCGTTCAAGGGGATGTGATCTGGGTCGATCTGGATCGGCGATTCATGGAGGTAGCCCGGAGGCACTTTGACAAGCACATGATCACGGAGGATATAAGGCAAACCGACCGGACCCGTGATTTTGTCCGCTTCGGTCTTGTGGGTGAGAAAGTAAAAAACCTACTTGCGGAGCTGGGTGTTGACGACGCTGCCACGATGCCGCGGTTTGGCACGCATGAGATGAATTGGAGCGGCGTGGTTATCCCCCTGTTTCGACATGATTTCTGCGGGCTGTTTGCGGTGGAGCTGCTTGTTCCGGCAGATCATGCCGTTGACATTTGGAAGGCACTGAGTGACGCATCCCGGGCGGTCTGTGCCGTGCCGGTCGGTTATGATGCGGTGCAGGTCCGCCGCATCGAGGCCGCTCTGCCCTGGCCGTTTCATGAAATCACCGAGGAGTACCTGCCTGCGGAGATCGGCCAAGCTGACCGGGCCGTGAGCTTCACCAAGGGTTGCTATCTCGGGCAGGAGGTTGTCGAGCGGATGCGATCGCGCGGTATCGTCGCCCGCCGGCTTGTAGGCGTGGCGATCGAAGGCCAGGATGCCCCGCCCCGTGGAGCGGAACTCGTAACTGAGGGTGGGAAACGCGTGGGCATACTGACGAGCGTCTGTCATTCTTTTGCGAGGGGGTGTGTGATCGGACTTGGGTACGTGAAGCCGGCTTTGGCTGTGCCAGGGACGTCGCTGTGCGTGGCGTGGGTGGATCGCTCCGTTGATGCAACGGTGACAGGGCTTTCGCCTGTGGATCACACGTAGATTCGGGAGTATGCTGAATTCGACGTCAGCGAAGGTGCAGCAAGCGGAGGCACGCATGCCCGTAATCGAGGCAAGTTGAGATGAGTGGATCGGTGGTTGTCGTGACCGGCGGTGGTCGGGGAATTGGCCGGGCGGTCTGCGAGCGATTCGCTGCTGACGGTGCGCAGGTGGTCGCCGCGGCTCGTTCGCCTGACCAGCTTGAGCAGACACAAGGAATTATCGAAAAAGCCGGTGGCAGATGTCACGTACACCGGGCCGACGTTTCCAAAGCGACTGACATCGATGAGTTAATTCAACAAGTGGTCGACCGATTCGGTCAAATTGACGTGTTGGTGAACAACGCCGGTGCGGGGATGCTCGCCAAGATAGATGAGCTCACCCCGTCGATATTTGAATCGATCATGAGCGTGAACCTCGGGGCCGTGTACCACGCGTGTCGAGCCGTCTGGCCGATAATGCGCGAGCACGGTGGAGGGGTGATTGTCAACATCTCGTCCATGGCGTCTGTTGATCCATTTCCCGGGTTCGGGGCGTACGGGGCAGCTAAGGCGTGGGTGAATCTCTGGACGAAGGCCCTCGCTGATGAGGGTCGCCCTTATGGCATTCGCATATTCGCCGTGGCCCCTGGGGCTGTCGAGACTCAGATGCTCCGAGGTGCATTCCCCGACTTCCCCGCGAATCAGACCCTGCAACCATCCGACGTAGCCGACGTCGTGCACGCGTTGGCCCAACCGGCATGTCAGTACGTAAGTGGCCAAACGATCTTCGTAAAGAAGTGAGAAAGTCGGGTCTCCAAGCGTCGCCAGCCTTTGACTCGGGCCGCTTCACGCAGCTTGGCGATGATCTGTTCCGGTCCGTGTCGCTTCCGTTTCATCATGAGCCTCCTTGCCCGTTTCCGGGGCAGTAGAGACTCTCATAACCACTGGGTCGACTTTCGGGGGGCAGACCAGCCGCTCATATCCATAGCGCGCACGTTTAACGTGAGCAACAGTATCCGCATGACGAGAGCGTCTCCGCGAAAACGCGCAGTCACTCAGGTTGCGGAATACCGCTACGTTCAACACCCTATGGCACTACTATATCCTCTGTGTGGCATCGCTGAGAGTCAGTCTCGTAGTCCTGCCAGCAGAATTCGGCCGAGTACTCGCCCGAAGCCAGGTCTTCTACGGTGGCTTCCACGTCGTAGCAGCAAGTGCAGAAGCACCCGCCGGATGTCAGGTCTTCCTCCTCGGTGAACCTCAGGGTGGCGCCGTCGACCGACACGGTGATCACGATGTCGTCCGGGCAGCAGTTATATGTTGCACTCTGGTGCGTGATCTGAAGCGTTGTCCCGTCAATGGCAAACACGAACTCGTCTTCGCCGCAATCTGCCACGCCAACACCATCTTGCTGCAGCGTTCCCGGTGCCTGGTCGTCACCGACGGACGTTCCGGGGAGGCAACCACTGTTCGAGTAGTCAGTGATCCGCGGGCCGTCGCCTGGCGAGGGAGTCACACCACAGCCGCAACAACAAGCCAGACCAAACAAAACAGGAACCATATAGGTGAATGTGGGAGTGCGTGGCATAGTATCTCTCCTTACAGCAACTTCCCCTCTCGGTGTGTCGCTATATCAACTGTGCGCTGACCGCTAGAACATCTCTGTTGACGCGCAATTCTTCGTGCCCCTTGTTACAAAGACAAACCGTTCGTTGTGTGAAGTTGTCGCACGATCTCACCCATGCTGCGCGACCAGATGGTTGGCCTTCGTCCCGCAGGGATGCTCCGCCCCTGTCGGCGTCTCCATAGGATAGCCGCGGTGGGGTCGCTACGAGACGCTCGCGGCGGAGCGGTGTCCGACGAAAGAGCCGGCCGACTAACCGTGCGGCGCCCGGACGAACCGCCTCGACCCGTGCGCAGCGGCATTATGACCCGCAACCGGGCGCAGTGTTGGAAAGTCGAACGTTGTGAGCGGGGTCAAACTACCAGTTAACCTGTCTACTTGGCGGTTGCTCGCCGCCACAACGGTCATCATCGGAGGAGTCATTTTGATCACAATGCACCGGGCAGCGGCCATGGACCCACAAAAACCCACGAGAGTATTGGCCGATCGCGCGGATTGGACGGAGCCTGTGGCATGTCCGAATCATGCTATATTGGCACACGATCAGTCTGAGGGGGACACGCACGAGACTGATGGGAAGCGGTACGGAGAGGTCGTAGCGGTCTGCGAATAGGCACGGAACTGGAACCATGAGCGAAACCGTTGGAACCACGCCGAGAACGAAGATCAGGCAGGTCGCGAGAAACGCCGTCCACGATCGCGAGAGCGTCAACGCCATTCTCGACGAAGGACTGGTGTGTCATGTGGGGTTTGTCGAGGACGGTCAACCGTACGTGCTCCCGATGTCGTACGCCCGCGATGGGAACAAGTTATACGTTCACGGGTCGGCCTCAAGCCGATTGCTGAAAGCACTTGCTGGGGGCACGCCATGCTGCATCACCGTGACGCTCATTGACGGTATCGTGCTTGCACGGTCGCTGCTGCACCACTCGATGAATTACCGCTCGGTGGTGATTATCGCCAGGGGGCGGGCATTGACGAAGGGCGAGGAGAAGAACCGCGCACTCGAGCGAATCACCGAGCACGTGGTTCCTGGTCGATGGAACGACGCTCGTCAACCAACCGACAGAGAGCTTGATGCCACCAGCGTGATCGAGTTTCCCATCGAAGAATGCTCTGCCAAAATGCGCACCGGTCCGCCCAACGATGACGAACGCGATTACCAGCTACCGCATTGGGCCGGTGTAATACCTCTGGCACTTATGGCAGGAGAGCCAGTCCCGGACGAACGGCTGAAGCCTGGCACACCGCGACCATCGTACGTATCCGATTACACGAGGCCGGGTACCTGATGGGTCGCCGAATCAAGAGCTCGTGAATAGGCGGCCACCCCGGGACCCTGCGATTTGGGATTGGATTGCCTACCTTTGTCGCGCTTTGGCTTCCTGACTGCTGCGTTGCTTAAGAATAGTGACATCTATTCGTCACTAATTCTCCGGCGGCAGCAGGTCTAGTTCCTTAGCGATGCCATGCAGGGCCTCGATGCAGTTAGTGACGTGGTCAGCCAGTGGAATTCCCAGCAACTCGGCACCATCCTTGATGTCTTCACGTGACACCGCGGCTGCGAAGGCCTTGTCTTTCATCTTCTTGGTGACACTCTTGGCTTGCATACCGACGATTCGGGTGGGGCGCACCAGGGCACAGGCGTGGATGAAGCCACAGAGCTCATCGCAGGCGTAGAGCGTCTTGCGGATGGGCCGATCGCGCGGATATTCGTCCTGATTCCACGGTACGTGCGAGAGCATCGCACTGATGACCTCTTCCGAGAAGCCTGCATCGCGCAGGACCTTGGCCCCTTCGCGGGTGTGCTCAGGCGGCTGAGACCATCGCTCGTAGTCGAAGTCGTGGATGAGACCGGCGATTCCCCATTCTTCCTCATCTTCGCCGTTGAGCTTGGCATAGTGGCGCATCGCTGCCTCAACACACAGTCCGTGGCGAATCAGGGCGGGGTTCTTGGTGTACTCGTTCAGGATTTCCCAAGCTTTCTCTCGATTCATGGCTGTGCAAACCTCATCATTTGGCGGAAAAGGCGGAGCGATCGTCCAGAGCCTGAGACACCCGTGCGGACTCCCGACTCAGTCGGGCTCGGCCGCGCCCTCGGCTCGGGGGGGACCCGCTCCCGGGTCTCCTTTTGACGTAGCGGAAGCGAGTGTTATCCTAGTCGTTTGTGCAACGGTGTCCACTGACGCCTCCTTGTGAATGGCAAATTGTGAATAACGAATGGCGAATCAGCATCCGCTAACACCGGAAACGGGTGTTTCGGGGCTATATATTCTGCATTCTGAATTCTCGATACGATAAGGACGGTGTTTTGCAGTCGCGAAAGCGAGCGACGTTCGGTGCTGAGGAGTTGGCGGTGGTCTTGAGCCACTACGACCTCGGCATCGTCGAATCGATCACCGACTTCCCCCGCGGATCGAGCCGAAGCCCGAAAGTGGGCATCGTGTGCGAAAGGGGCAAGTTCCTTCTCAAGCGGCGGTCGGCAGACAAGACCCGCAACGAGCGCATCCGCTTCGCCCACGCCGTCCAGAAACACCTTGCGGACAACGGCTTTCCAGCACCCAAGCTCGTGCCAACACGCGTGCAGGGGCGGGAGGCGCTTCAGCTCCGTGAGAACATCTACGAGCTATTCGAGTTCGTCCCCGGCCAGCCCTACGGACAGACCGTCGACGAGACCCGCGAGGCGGGGGTCGTGCTCGCAAGGCTACACCAAGCCACAGACGGGTTCGTGGCGCCCCCCAACGCGCCGCGCGGCAGTTATCATGATGCCCCAGGGGTCCGAACGGGCCTGTGTACGATCGATTCCACGCTCTCCTCCCACGACAGCTTCACGGGGAACGAAGCGGAATTGGCGGCGCTGATTCAATATCTGCTCTCCGCGTACGACGCGGCCGCCGAGTCTGTCAATCGAATCGATCTGGGGAATTGGCCTGAGCGGGTCACCCATTCAGATTGGCATCCAGGAAACCTGCTGTTCAAGAACGGGGAGGTTGTGGCGGTCATTGACTACGAGACCGTGCGGATGTCGCGCCGGATCGTCGACGTATCCAATGGGGTGCTGCAGTTCTCGATCACCGCGGGCGGTGATCCGGCCACCTGGCCCGATCAGGTGGACGAAGAGCGGTTTGGGGTTTTCCTGTCGGGGTATGAATCGCGGTGCCCGTTATCGGAGCAAGAGCGGTGGTGTATCGTGGGTTTGATGACGGAGGCTCTGATTGCCGAGTGCGTACCGCCCATTACTGAGACGGGATCCGTGGGGCGCTGGGCCGGATACCGTATCCTCCAGATGGTGAGGCGAAAGGTGGCCTGGATGACGGAGAACGCGGATCGGCTGATTCCTGGCCGTAATCCGTGATCGTGGGCCTCTCTCCCAGCGGTCGCGGCTGTTTCTGTCTGGCGATTGTCGTCGATTCTGGGTATCCTTACAGTCGTGTCCGAGCGAAACGCCTTTCAATTCGCGATCGAGATTGCCCGGATTGCCCACGATAACAAGTCGGAGGATGTGATCGCCATTGATCTACGCCGGATCAGTCCGGTGACTGATTTTGTGGTCATCGCCACGGGTACCTCGGATCGGCAGATGCGGGCGGTGGCGGATATAGTGATCGAATATGGCCACAAGGTGGGGGAGCGGCCGTTTGGGGCCTCGGGGTTCGAGCATGCCGCGTGGATCCTGCTTGATTACATCGACGTGGTTTTCCATCTGTTCAGCAAGCCTTATCGCGAGTACTACGATCTCGAGCTGCTTTGGGGTGACGCGCCCCGGCTGGACTGGGCCCGATCCGAGACCGCCTAGCGTCTCACCTGAGGCAACTGAGCCGCGGTGCTTCAGCCGGCGCGGCGCCGTGGATACGCTTCAAGGTCGCCTGCTGCAATTGGCACATTCCACCACAGCACCGTATAACCTGGTCAACAAACGGAGTGTTATGACTTGAATTCCATCCTCGGTGATCTATCGCGTTGTGTTCGTCAGGCTATGGCGAAGGCGGGTCTCGACGGCGATCCGCTAGTGCGACCGTCGCAGGACGAGCGGTTCGGCCATTATCAATCAAACTGCGCGATGGGGCTTGCCAAGAAGCTCGGACTCAAGCCCCGCCAGGTGGCTACGGCCATCGTGGATCAGCTTGACGTCGACGAACTATGTGACACGCCGGAGATCAAGGGGCCCGGGTTCATCAATCTTCGCCTTAAGCCCGAATACCTGGCTCGTTGTCTGGGACAAGTCCCAGCGTGCTCGAATCTGTCAGAAGACCGTCTTGGGAGCCCCAGGGCAGCCAAGCCCGAAACCGTTGTCGTCGACCTGGCGAGCCCGAACCTGGCCAAGGAAATGCACGTCGGGCATCTGCGAAGTGCCGTCATCGGCGATTGCGTTGCGAGGATTCTGGAGTTCGAGGGGCACACCGTTCATCGTGAAAACCACGTCGGCGATTGGGGCACCCAGTTCGGAATGTTGATCGCCCACCTCCGCTCGATCAAACCGGAGGTGGTGGATCGACCCGATGAGCTGGTGATCAGCGATCTCGAGTCCTTCTATGTCGATGCGAAGAGGCGATTCGACAGCGACGAAGCACTCAAAAATGAATCTCGGAAGATGGTCGTGGAGTTGCAGCGCGGCGATCCGACGACGCGGAAGATCTGGAGGGCGTTCTGCGACGAGTCGCTTCGACATTGCCACGCTGTTCTGGATCGGCTCGGGGTCAAGGTCGTCGACCGCGGCGAGAGTGTCTATGCCGATCTGATGCCGCAGGTCGTCAGGCGCCTTGAGGCGATGCAATCGCAGCGCGGGGACGGGTTCGTGCAGGTCAGCCAAGGGGCACTGTGCCTCTTTATGGACGGATTCCAGACAAGGGACGGTGACACCCTGCCGTTGATTGTTCGGAAGTCTGACGGTGGGTACAACTACGCGACGTCGGATCTGGCTGCGATCGTCCAGCGGGTCGAGGAACTGAAGGCGGACCGAATCATCTACGTCGTCGGCGCCCAACAAAAGCAGCATCTTTCGATGGTCTTCGAGGCTGTTCGGCAAGCGGGGTGGGTCGGCGACAACGTCTCGCTGATGCACCTTGCCTTTGGCTACATGCTGTCGCCGACGGGTCAGCCATTCAAGACCCGCGAGGGAGGAACCGTCAAGCTCAGCGGACTTCTGGATGAAGCCGTAGCCCGGGCTCGAAAAGTCGTCGAGCAGGCTCAAGAGGAAGACACCAAACCCGATCGAACGTTTAACTCGCAGCAGATGGACGAGATCGCCGAGACCGTGGGGCTGGGAGCGGTTCGATACTTCGATCTGTCCCACTCGTTGACCAGCGACTACCGCTTCGACCTCGATACGATGCTAACCCTGGAGGGCAACACAGCCCCGTATATGCTCTATGCCTATGCGCGCGTTCGCTCGATCGGGCGGAAAGCGGGTGTGGACTACGCCGCTCTGCCGACTGACGTCCCTATCTCAGTGGAGCATCCGTCGGAGGTCAATCTGGCTCTGAAAATCCTGCAATTCGCGGAAACCTTGGATACAGTGAGCCAGGAGCTCAAGCCCAACGTGCTGACCGAGTATCTCTACGAGCTGGCTAAGGTGTTCAGCCGGTTCTACGACAAGAAGCTCGGCGTTCGTGTCATCGATGCGTCACCGGACGACGTCCGCGTCTCTCGCCTTCGACTCTGCGATCTAACCGCCCGGGTGCTCAGACTTGGCTTGCACCTGCTCGGCATCAACACCCTCGAGCAGATGTAACCGTGAGGGCCTCTCGCGTCTATCCTCTTCGGCGCTGGCTCGGCGAGCGACCGGAAGTTGTAGGGGGCGGCTCGCCGCACCACCTTCCCCCCTTGCTAAGGGGGGATTGAGGGGGGTCTGAGCTGTACCCGCGTAGAGATGAGGATTGAGTCACCAGGCGGTCATCGGCTATCCCATGTCCGGAGGACATGGGCCACCCGTCCGTTTGTTCTTCTTGCAGCGGGAGGGCTGCTGATCGTACGCCGGCGATGATTGAGGCGGTGTCCGGCAGAACGCGTGTGCGAACGTTCCCGACCGATATGGGCAGACTCCGACGAACTGTGCCCACAGTGTGGGTGCTCGTGAGCAAAGTAACGGTTGCGGGCGTGCCGCGGCCTGGCACGCGAGGTTGGGCATCCACCCCTCACCCGGCCTCTCCCCTCGAGGGGAGAGGACTTTAGACGCGGACTACGCCCCGACGTACATTGACAAGAACCGTGCCGCGACGTGTGTGAGAATCCGCGCAAGCTAAAGCGTGCGGCTCAGGTGGTCGCGGGATACTCACCCCTCACCCAACCTCTCCCCTCGAGGGGAGAGGGGTTTTCATGCGCAGACTACGTCCCGCGGTAAGGGATCAGTGCCAGGCAGCGGGCACGCTTGATGGCGGATTTCAGCTCATTCTGCTCCTGGGAGCTGGTGCCGGCGCGTCGTCGCGACATGAGCTTGCTGCTCGAGGTCAAGCATCGTGGGGTGCATCAGGCGGGCCAAGCCGACCAAAGATCACGAGTCCGTTGGCCCACGCGACGGGCCCTATGCTCGTCGACCCAACACCTCGCGCATAATGGCGATCGCGCGCTCGATGTCATCGTCTGACACATCCAGATGCGTTACGGCGCGGATACGGTGGGGGCCTAGGGCCAGCATCCAGACACCGCGCTCGCACAGGACATCACAGAGTGCCTGAGCCGCGCCGCTCGGTGTTGGCTCATAACTGGGCAGCCTCAAGTTCCGATCGACGTCGAAGTACACAATGTTCGTCTCGACATGGTCAACGTCGACCGATAGGGCAGGCATGTCCGCGATTGCCGTGGCCAGGCGTTTGGCGTTGATGTGGTCCTCGACGAGGCGATCGATGTTATGCTCGAGGGCGTACAGCGCGCCAGCGGCGATGATTCCTGCTTGGCGCATGCCGCCGCCGAACATCTTGCGGGCCCGGTGCACTCGCTTGATCGTTTCGGCTGATCCTGCTACGGCTGACCCGATCGGGGCACCTAACCCCTTCGAGAAACAGATCGCGACGGTGTCGAAATACTGCGTGTACTCCTCCGGGGAGTGACCGGACGCGATGCACGCATTCATCAACCTGGCACCGTCGAGGTGCATCTCGAGATTGAACTCATCAGCGACTCCCCGAATCGCAGCGATCTGCTCGATTGGCCAGACTGAACCGCCACCGCGATTTTGGGTATTCTCGACGACGATGAGCTTCGAGATGGGAAAGTGATCGTCGTCTGGTCTGATCGCCTCCCGCACGTCGTCGGCAGTAAACAGCCCGCGCTCACCATGCAGCAAATACATCGAGCAACCCGAGATCGCGGCGGCTGCACCTCCCTCGTAGTGATAGACGTGGCTATCGAAGTGTGCGATGACCTGGTCGCCGGGTTGCGTCTGAGCCCGGATGGCTGCCTCGTTGGCCATCGTCCCGGAGGGCACATAGATCGCCGCCTCTTTCCCGAGCAGCTTCGCAACCTTCTCCTGAAGGCGGTTAACTGTCGGATCATCGCCGAAGACGTCATCGCCAACCTCTGCCTCAGCCATGGCACGGCGCATTTCGGGTGACGGTCTTGTGACCGTGTCGCTTCGTAAATCAACCAATCGTCTGTCGCTCATGTTGGGCTCGTCGGTGTCCGTCGCCGCTGTGGAGATGGACTACGAACATACGCTAACCGTTGCAGAGCATTGTATCGCAGCTTTCGTTGGTGCCAATCATGATTTCGCCGTCCTATGACCAGCAGAGGTGGAGTCCGGCAGGATTGCTGCCGGAGTAGAAACCATACTCGCTGGCGGAGGGATCACTCGGGAATGTCCATGGCTGCTGATTGTCGAACCTGATCGTGATAAGCGACTTGGTTTGACTACGGCCAGGTGGTTCGCGGGGCGCTGGCCGGACACTTCCTCAGGATGCAAGAACGCTTCGGAGCGAATGAGTTTGGCGCCTGAAAGCGGCTCACCACGTCTGTACCGATTGCCTTCGAGAGCATGGAAATGTGGCTCAGCCGGGCCAGCTCTGCGACGCGTCCACCAAAGTTTGGAGCTTCCGTGAGGCACGGGGCTCGTGTCATTCCACCCAATGTGGGACCTCGAGTTCCTCGGGTCAACCCGGGCTGAGCTGTACGATAGAGCCGCTTGGGCGTGTCGAGCCAAGGGGAGATTGGTGGGCCGAAGGGTGTCAAGTTGAGCGGGTCCGAGGTGCCGGTTGGGTGGATTCCGGAGGTCGCGGCAGGTGGGGGTGGTGGCGCTTCGTTGTCTGATCCCCAAGAAAGCGTTAAACTGATCACGTCCTCCCCCGGCGAGTCGGTTCCCACCGAAAAACGGTGGGTGCTCAGCGGGGCCGGATAGAGACAGTCGCTGGTGCGCTGTCAGCCGGTCCGGCCACGGGTGGACGACCGAATCAGCGAGCTGCACGCTGCCTTGGGCACGGATCTGGAAACCCAGATCGAGCCGCAGATGTCGCTTTGTTCGTGTTGTTACGTTGGGAGACCTGTGTCGATTTCATCCTCTGATGCGCCTCTGTTAGTGGCCGATGCGCTCGCTGTCCCGCCTGTTCTTGCGAGGGCCTCTGAGGCCGTTAGGTGTCATTATCTGGTCATTCGTTAGCAGATGCGCATTCTTCGGGTGGCGATGGCCCCGTGCATGATTTCGGGGCGCGACATGTAAGGGATAAGCAGCGATGGACGCTCGTGTTGTCCTGGGATTGTCACTTTGCCTTCAGCTCGGCGCCGCCATCCTAGCCCTGTGGTTGACACGGATCACAGGCAAACGTCTGGCGTGGATGCTGCTTGCCGCGGGGATCACGCTGATGGCTGTTCGCCAGTGCATCGTGCTTTGGCAAATGAGCACGGGGCGCCCTCTCGAACCGGTGGACCAGGTTGCGGAGCTGGTGGTCCTGCTCATCTCGGCCGTCATGATCACCGGGCTGGCTTTGCTCATTCCGCTTTTGCGGTCGATTCATCGCTCCGAACAGGCCCTCCGCGAGAGCGAAGAACGCTTCAGGGGGCTCGCCGAGTCTGCGTTTGACGGTGTCGTGGTCCATGACGGGGTCAGGATCCTCGAGGCTAACCCAGCTTTTGCCGCGATGTTTGGCTACGGCGAAGAAGAGGTGATTGGCCTACCGATCGCCGATTTCGTCCTTGCAGACACCAAGAGGATCGCCCTCAACTACGTTCAGTCAGGACGTGAGGAACCCTATGAACTGGATGCGGTTCGGAAAGATGGACAAATCGTCCATCTGGAAGTGTGCGGAAAATTAACGACGCGCGAGGGACGCAGCATCCGCGTGATCGCCGTTCGTGACATCACGGAGAGCAAGCGGGCCGAGATGGAACTTCGTGAATCGGAGGAGAAATGGCGCTCTCTGGTCGAGAACGCGCCCACTCTCATCATGACACTGGAACGCGATGGCACGATCCGCTGGATGAACCGGACGCCGGGAGGTTATAGCGTCGACGACGTCGTTGGCGCTACAGCCTACAACTACGTCGAGTCCCCCTACCACCCCGCCATGAAGGCCGCCTTAGACCGGGTGTTCGAAACCGGCGAGACTGTCGTTTTTGAAAACCAAGCTCCGGGACCGGGCGGGAGGATCTCGTGGTACGCCAACCATCTGGCCCCCATTGTTCACGAAGGGAAAGTCGTTGCCGCGACGCTCATCGCCGCGGATATCACAGATCGGAAGCGGGTGGAAGACGCCCTGCGCCATGCTCACGACGACCTTGAGCAGCGTGTCGAGGAACGGACCGCCGAGCTGAGGGCGGCCAATGAACGTTTGCGCCACGAGATCGCCGAACGAAAGCGGGTCGACGACGCCCTGCGCGAAAGCGAGCAACGCCTCCGCACGGTCGTGGGGGCCAGCAAGGACGCGATCGTGGCCATCGATGAAGACGGCTTGGTCACTTTGTTCAATCCTGCGGCGGAGGAGATGTTCGGACATTCCGCATCGAGTTTGATTGGCCGACCCCTCGATCTGCTCATGCCGGAAGAGTTTCGCCGGCGGCATCAAGAATACGTGGAGGGATATTTCACGCGGGGAGAGCCCCATGGGGCGATCGGAGAAACTGTTGAGCTGCCTGCAGTCCACCATGATGGAAGCGAGTTCCCAGTTGAGCTTTCTCTGTCCGTGGGCCACCGCGGTGACAAACGCTTTGCCCTCGCGGTGATTCGAGATATCACCAGTCGCAAGCGCACGGAGGAAGAGCTCCGAGAATCATCGGCAAACCTGGCCAAACTGGCACAAGAGCAGCGCGTCCTGCTCGAACATACCAGGGACTTCGTTTACCGCCACGACGTCCAAGGCATGTTTGACTACTTGTCCCCTGCGGTCGAGTCGATCACCGGTTACACCGTCGAGCAATGGCGTAAGCACTACACCACCTATCTCACGGATAACCCCATAAACAAGAAGGTGATCGAGTACACGGAGGAAACCCTGCGAACGGGGAAGGAGGGACCCGCCTACCTCGTCGAGATTGCCCACAAAGACGGGCACTCGGTCACCCTCGAGGTAAATGAGCGCCCGTATTCTGAGGGCGGCAAGGTGGTCGGGATCATCGGGGTCGCCCGTGACGTAACAGAGCGGGTCCGTGCTCAGGTCGAGCTCGAAAAAGCCAAGGAGGTCGCTGAGGCTGCCAGCCGGGCGAAGAGCATTTTCCTTGCCAATATGAGCCACGAAATCAGGACTCCGATCACCGCCATGCTTGGTGCAGCCGAGCTCTTAGCCTCCAGATTGCCGCCAGCAGGCGACATCGGTCAGGCTGACGTGATCCTCAGGAATGGGCGACATCTGCTCGTCCTGATCGATGACCTTCTGGATCTCTCCCAGGCTGAGGCTGGGAAGCTCGAGATTCAGCCCAGACGGTGCTCCCTGCTGGACGTGATCGCCGACGTCGACGCAGTGACGAGACCGCTTCACCGACAATCAGCCGTTGACTTCCGAATCCTGTTCGATACGGAGGTTCCCGACCAAATCCACACTGACCCCACGCGCCTGAAACAGGCGTTGATCAATCTGGTAAGCAACGCCCTGAAGTTCACGGACGAGGGCCACGTGTGGGTTCGTGTCCGAGTTGACCGGGCAAGACCCGATCCGCGTCTGACCATCGCCGTCGAGGACACTGGTCCAGGAATCTTGCGTGACGACGCGGATCGGATCTTTGAGACCTTCGCACAGGCGGAAGCGGGCAAAGCCAGGCCTGCCAACGGTGTAGGCCTTGGATTACCCCTGGCCAGGTGGATTGCTCAGCAACTTGGCGGTTCCGTCGAGCTCGATACCACTGCCGAGCGGGGAAGCAAGTTTATACTCCGCGTCGCAACGGGACCGGTCGACGACGCAACGTGGACTGCGGTCCCGAGTATTTCGGTCGCCTTCCAGCGGATCACGACGCCCGCTGACACAGCTTATTGCGGAGGTCTCAGCGGTCGCATCCTGCTGGCGGAGGATTCCGAGGACACCCGGAAGCTCATTCTCCACGTCCTGACCGATCAGGGGGCAACCGTTACGGCTGTCAGCAACGGACGAGAGGCGGTCGAGGCAGCCCGCGAGAGTCCCTTCGATCTGATCATCCTGGACGTCCGCATGCCCGAGATGGACGGCCCGACGGCAGTGGCTGAGCTGAGGCGACACGGTTGTCTGTCGCCAATCATTGCGCTCACCGCCCTGGTTGGTAAGGTAGACCAGGAAGAAATGCGCAAAGCCGGGTTCGACGATGTCTGGACCAAGCCGGTGACGCTCGAGCGGCTCGTGGCGGACGCCGCTGCCTACCTCCAAACGAGGCGCACCCGAGGACGGGATCACGCACTGACCGACCTCGAGCGGTCCGGAAGCGCTGAAATCGAACGGCGTCTGGCCGCAGCTCGGGTGGGATTCGCGCAAGGACTTCCTGCCCGGCTTGAAGCCATCAACGAGGCCGTGGCAAACCGGGATTATGCCCGCGCCCGCGAAGCGCTCCATCAACTGGTCGGATCCGGTGGAATGCACGGGTTCATGCCCATCTCGACGGAGGCGGCTCGCCTTTTGAAGCTGGCTAAGGCAAAAACGCTCGCCGAGCAACAGCTGCGCGCTCTGGAAGCGCTCGTCGAGCAAGCCCTCCGAAGCACGCCCGCCGCCGGTGAATCGTCCATCCGGTGAGGGCGGGTTCGCCGCCAGGTGGTCGTCTTGCCCCCCAGGTTGGAGGCCGCCCTGTCTGCCGCCGCACGCAGAACCACGGTCGGTTTACCCCGCCCAGGCGGTAGCAAGCCCCGTGGGCAGCCCGAGTCGATCGAGGAGCCAAATCACACGTTGGCCACGGGGAAAATGCGTCTATTCTGAATCCCTGCTAGTGATTCCACTCTTCCTCTCTTGACCCGTCACCTGCCTCTGGGATACTTACAGAGGATGACGCTAGTGGTCCCGCCATCACGCGCGCCGTCGTGGGCGGGGCGGCGCCCCGGGTGGTGGGGGAGACCCACAAGAAACAAGGGGG
>CAYOQG010000029.1:0-29234 GCA_964405925.1 uncultured Phycisphaeraceae bacterium
TCGGCGTCCGGAAACACCTCGCTGCCCTGATCTCGTCCCTCGCTTACAAAGGACACCAAGCCCCTGCCGAGCCTCCGCTGCTCATCGATCAATAACGCCCGGATACCCGAATGCTGGGCGATGATAGGCATGTGAACGCTGACTTCCATGGTTCGAATAGATTCGCTGACCTCCTTCCCGTCGACATAGACGTGCGTAGCGCTCGCCTCGCATTCGAGCTCAAGCTTAATCGCTCTTGCGACTTCGAGCAGGGCAGCCTGGTCAGCGAAGTCCGCGCCTCGCCGAAGTGCCGCGAGCGCGACAGCACGGTACATGGCCCCGGTATCCAGGTAGGCGATTTGCAGTCGCGCCGCCAGCTTTCGCGCGACCGTAGACTTCCCAGACCCCGCACCACCGTCAATCGTGATCACCATCGCCCAGACCAACACCTAAACGCAGCCGTGGAGGCTTCGACGCCGCAAGAGTGCACATGGGATCAGGCCGATCCCCCCTCCGCAGCAACCTCGTCGAGATAATCCTGGAACTCACTCATCTTGAAGGACAGAAAGCAGAATGCAAGATGCAGGGCGATGTACTCTATGTCCGTCTTGTCGTCTTCCGCCTCATGGCGGAGTTCGTTGAGTTTTGCAAGAATCGTTTCAGCGGTCATGTTCATTAACCTCTGCAGACGCCATTCGCCGGCGTGCTCATACTGGCCTGGTTCCGTTGTTCTCTTCAGCATGCTGCCACATCCTCGATCGGCGAATCATAACGCGGTGCCGTCGTTTCATGAAACGATACGCAAACCGGGGTTCTCGCGCCGTGGCCCACCAGGCCTTGGGGCACACCGACCAAGAATCGGCTGTCGTAGAAGGGTGAGCGGGTGTCCCTGGCGACCCTTATTCGTGGCTACGTCGACGTGTCGTCGTCACCACCAATCGGTGTCACCTCTTCAATCACCCGAATCAAGGTGTGGACATCAAAGGGCTTGCTCAGATACCCGTGAAACCCCTCCTGCAGCAGGGCCTGTCCCTCACCTTCGGTCAGTCTGGGAGCTACCCCAATCACACACATGGGTTCCGCAGTTGCAAGGGCCCGGACGAACCGGGTCACGACGGCAGGTGTCACATCGGGAAGCGTCATGTCGACGACAAAGACGTCCGGCTCAAGCTCGCGCGCCACAGCCCCAGCTTCCAGAGCAGATCCGGCAGTTGCCACCTCGTACCCACCGTTCTCGGTCAGGGCGGTCCTGACTGCGTCACTTAAGGTCTGATCCGCGTCGAGGATCAGCACCCGCTTCAGACCGTTGTCCAGCCCGTTTAGCGGCATACCGTGAGCCCGCATGAACCGCAGGAGGTGATCCACCGGTATGCGGCGGTCCTTGCTGCCGGGGATGCGGTACCCTCGCAACTGCCCTGCGTCGAACCACTTCGACACCGTGCGTGGAGCGACGTTACAGATCCTGGCGACTTCCCCCGTCGTCAGAACGGTTTTTCGGGTACGCATAAGCTCCGCCATCATCCAATCGCGTCTCGTCAGGGCCAGCCAGCCCCATCTTCGGGCGCACGGCCATCCGCCAGTCCATCGGCAGTCGGTCGACCTTACTGTGGCGAACCTACCCAGTCAGGGCGCGGCTCGGCCCAACGTAAACGCCTAAAGTCCTCAAGCATTCCCAGATCTCTGGGATGGGGAGATGTCGCGGACGCTGCGGTCCGATAATCCTGCGTCCGCTTCGCTGCCTTAGCCTTGTGATCCTAGACATGCAAAGTCCCAACGTCCAGCAACCGCAGCACAAGCAAAGGAAAAAATGCCCCTCTCGGCCGAAATGCTTCGGCACTCGGTTCAACAATCTCAGTAGGCGCATTGTTGTCGGGCGCCAGTGCCATCTGCCTCCGCGTTTACGCTTCGTGCGATACCCCAGAACATCGCCTTTCGCGCGCAACGCTGCCGAATCGCATGAGAACTCCAAAGCACGCCGTCCGGCATTATGTCACGACGTAGGCAACACTAGCACTTGCCCAACCTGCAGCCGCTTGGGGTCACCGTGGACGATCTCCTTGTTCAGCTCGAAGAGCTCTTCCCAACGAGATGAGTCGCCGAGCTGGTCCTGGGCGATCCCATAGAAAGTGTCGCCCGGTTGAACACGGTAGGTCCGGCGCCCGTCGCGGTTTTCGCTGCCGGGGGGTCTCCCAGTTGCTGTTGCCCGCGGGGATGTGTGCTCGGAAGGCTTCGCCGGAATTTTGACGGTCATGCCAACTCGAAGACGATTCGGATCTTGGATCTGCGGATTACTCTCTATGAGAAAACGCGTGAACTTGGCACTGCCGTAGTAGCACTCCGCGAGGGACGACATCGTGTCACCCTGCTGCACGCGATGCGTCTCGACGGCGGCCTCCGTGGGAACGACTCCGGGCTTTGCGGCGTTCTGGCCACCAGCGCTTGTTTTGCCCACGAGCGGAACCGGCCGGCGTGCCTGCCTTCCCGTCACCGGGCGGGTAGAGGGCGGCTGCCCTTGGCCCGTGCGATCAGCCGTCGCAACCGCAGTCTCAGCAGGCGGCGCGCCCGCGCGCTCAGCGTCACCCCGGCTACCCTGCGCCACAGGTTGAGTTTGCTCAGGCGTCGCGCGGTGATCGGCCACAGTGTTCTGTTCTGGTGAGGACTTGTCGTTGCCGCCCTTGGCTACCCTCGAACCAACATCAGTGGTTCGACTGCCCCCGGCGGGCCTCTGATTCCCCGTTCGCGTCGTTGACTGTCCCAGGTGGGGCCTCGTCACCGCTGGCCCACGTCTCGCCACCTGTGGCGGACGACGCACTGTCCCATCGCGAGACGAGGGCGGCCCCAGGTTGCGCGTCACCGTCGGCCTGGCGCGTTCGCGGGCTGCATTTACTGGTGCTTCTGCCTGACCCTTGGCCGCCTCCGCGTCCGCTTCCGGCGCAGGACCAGTGGCCAGAGGAATCGCCGATTCGCTTCGATCGCGATAGAGGTAATAACCTCCAGCGACAAGAACAACGACCATCGAAATGACCACGCCGAGCTTGACATCGGGGCGCATTGCAAACTCCCTTCTTTTCCGCAGTCGAGAAGGCGGGAACGACCTGGCGTCCAACTCAGCACCCGAGCTGACCAAACCCGATTCATGTGAGCGCCGCGCCAAGCCGCCAACAACATCGATGTTACCCAGACTTACCTTGCAACTTAACGCGCGGGCCAATGGTGGTCAAGCTGATCTTGCCAATTGGGCAGGCAGGATCGCCCCCTCAGCGCACACAAGAACGAGACGAGCAGCGAGAACACACACCACGCAGTGCGGTGCGGTGCGGTGCGGTGCGTTCAGAGCACCTGCGCCAACACCATGCTGCGGAGCGGTGCGGACAGAATCGGGCATTATGTCCAAAAGCTCTGGCTATGCCTGGACCGGCCGGGCTCCCGGGAGATATCCCGCGTCACGCTGCGAACGGAATACAAAACCGGCCGCCGTGATCACCGTCAGCGCCACCCAGATCCATCTCCACGTCGTGTCGTCGACGGCCGCAAAGATGACCCCAATCACGCCAAGGGCCACCATGATCGTCACCACCAGCGCCAACAGCACAGGCCGGTACAACAGCGGACTCGCGATACCGATCGAGCTGTAGGTCCCGACCACAATACCGATCAACAGCGCGAAGCTGAAACCGTGAACACCCTTCCCACCGAAGATGTACAACACCGCGATCACCACCAACGTCGTAAACGAAGTCAGTAACGTCCTAGACAGGGTCTGGTTGATGCTGTTGTTGATGACTCTCGGGTTCAACGACTCGACACGGCCCCTGTTCTCCCGGATGCGGTCAAAGACCACAATAGTGTCGTTCAAGCTGTACCCAATCACCGTCAGCACTGCAGCAATCAGCGGCAAATCCACGCGGAACGGCTCGAACAGCAAGGCATCGCCCACGATCGTCCCAGCCACGTACTGACATAACCCGACAAGCCCCAGCGTGATGCCCACATCGTGGACCAGAGCGACGATCGCCGCCAGGCCGAACTCCTTCTTCCCAAACCGAAGCCACAAATACACCACAATCGCTCCGAGTGCCAGCACGATCGCAAACATGGTCTTGTTCTTCGTTTGACCCGCCACTTGCGGAGCGAACGAAATGACCTTCGATAGCGACTTCTCCTGGCCCAAGGCTGCCTGCGCCTGGGCGAGGAGCGTCCGGGCCAACTGTTCAGTCCACTGGATCGGGTCGTCTTCGTAGAGCACGGACTCGTCGATGGCCAAGGCGGCGAACTGGCGATAACCGGTCTCGCCGTCACCACGAGTCAAACCAGCCCCCAGTGGGAACACCGATGACTCGCGGGTCCGAAACTGCTCGAACTCCGGCTGGAGACCGACCTCACGCAGTCGTCGCTCGATCTCCGCAACGGTGACCGGTTCCTCGGTCTGATCGAGGTCGACCACAACGGCTGCCCCACCTCGGAACGGACGAATGTCGTAGGTGGAATCGCCCCCGATGACGTCACCCAAGAAGTGATCATCGGCCTCCACGACGAAGAACGGCTCCTTGGTGAGCTCCTCGTCAACGCGGGTTGTAAAGCTCAACGCTCGTTGGACGGAAAGCTTGTCGCCCAACGTGCCCAAGATCGCAGCCTGCACCAAGTCCCGGTTTGTCTCAACGGTGACGATCTCGTAGGACAACCCTGCTGTGGCGGCAGGCTCAACCTCGCCCACACTCTGGACGCGGGCCCCGTGCAGCCGATTGGCGGCCTCAAGGATCCCTTTCCTCGCACTGGTGACGGCTTCCCTGAAGCTGGTCAAAGAGAGTTGACCCGGCTTCCCGTCGAAGATCGCTCGATGCCCCTCGGCGTTCATGCCGCCACGTTCGACGTTGGGTTCGATCGTCTGGCGCATCAGGGCGATGAGCTGGTCGCCAGTCAGGTCTGGCGACTCCAAAGTGTACTGCCCGGGCACTTCACCGTCAGCGGCGTCCGCCGCCACGAGCTGGTCAGCGGCGGTCCTGAGCCAGTCCACGGCAGAAGGCCCCTTTTTCCCGTCACCCACGATGGCCTCGGCCATCTCCTCGTCCGTCATTTGGACGCCGGGCTTGAGGTCGACACGGAGGCTCGTACCACCGAGGAACTCGATGTCGTACAAGGCTTCGGTCCGGGCAATGCTTTGCCAAACGAACAGACCGAGACCCAGGACAACCGCCGTGGTCGATACCGGCCAGAAAACGCGACGCAAGCCGAGCCAGTCAACGGTCGGTACGCCGATGATCCGTCGCATCGAGAAATCCTTCAGAATACCGCCCGCGATCAAGGTGTTGAAGATCAACCGGGTCACGAACAGCGCGGTGAACATACTGGTGGAGATACCGATCCCCAGGGTGATGGCAAACCCCTTGACCTCTTCACTGCCGACAAAGCCCAGAATGATACAGGTGATCAAGGTCGTCAGGTTGGCATCTATGATCGTCGAGAAGGCCTTCTCGTATCCTGCATTGAGCGCCTTTTTGAAGATCACTCCGCGATCGCGCTCTTCGCGGACTCGCTCGAAGATCAGCACGTTGGCATCGACCGCCATGCCCACGGTCAAGATCAGACCGGCGATCCCCGGCAAAGTGAACGTCGCCTGCATCAAAGCCATGACGCTCAACACAAACAGAACGTTCAGTGCCAGGGCAATGTCCGCAACGCCTCCGGCCCAGAATCCGTAGTATAGGAGAATGAATATGACAACCATAATCGTTCCCCAGATCGCCGCGTTCATTCCCTTGGTGCGGTTCGTTTCGCCCAGACTCGGACCGATCGTGTTCTCGGAAAGTGGCGTTTCCTTCAATCTAGCGGGCAGCGAACCCGCTTCCAACGTACGGACCAGGTCGTAGACCTTTTCCTGGGTGAAGTCGCCGGTAATCTGGCCCGCCTCGGTGATACGACTCTGGATCACCGCATGCGACATCGCCGTGCCGTCGAGGACGATACACAGGTTACGGCTGATGTTGTTGCCGGTCAGCTCACCAAACTGCTGACCACCGCGTGGGTCAAGCCGAAAGAGCACGATGTTTCGCCCGGTCATCGGGTCCTGATCGGCGTAGGCAGAGCGCAGCGACCAACCCTTTCGCCCCGCGCCCTGCAGAAGACCATATTCCGGACCATTGTGCGCAAGCACGTAATAATGCCCCGCGTACATCTCCACAATCGGTTGCGAGGGGTTGGTCTTCTGCGTCTCGTAGTCCTTGATGTCTTTCAGGTGCATGAAGGACACGACGTTGTCAACCGGAAGCCACCGGTAGCGATCACCGGCCTTGGACCTCGGACCATATCGCTGGAGCTGCTCGACGTAGCCGTCGATCGACTGGCGCAGTTGCGGGTTGTTCTCCACCACGGTGAAGCCCGGATTACTGGGGTCGCGGTCCGCCAGAATGATGAACTCGAGCACCCCTGCCCCCCTCAGGCGACGCTTTAGATCTGACGGATCCTCCAGCTCCGCTTTGTCCTTGGCCCATTCATCGTAGGCGGCGACAGCCTTTGTCATTAGCTTCCCGTTGGGGTCGGCTTCACTGCCTTTGTCGTACGAAGGGTGCTCCGCGTGCAGCTTCTCCAACTCAACATCACGCTTCTTCCCCGTCGCCAGGGCGAGAATATCTGTGAAACGGTTGACCGGAAGATTGGTCAATAGCACATCGGTCATCGCCTTTTCGTATTCTTCCTTCGCAGACTCGACTAGTGCCACATCGTCGGCCTCCGATACCTCCAGGTACGCCTCATGGGCGGCAAAAAGGGCTTCCATAGGCGCCTTGCGTTCGGTCACGCCGCGGGTGAGCTCGGCGATCAGCGATTGTCGTTGCTCCTTGGGCGCATTGAGGGCCGATTCGACGGCCCGCTTGTGCACGTTCAACGCGCTGAGCCGGTCCACGGCTTCGTCGAACCGCGCGCGCCGTTCGAGGGCTTCGCGAGGAGGATGAGGCATACGAATCTCTATCCGAGTGTTGCCGACCGGCCGCCATTCAAGATTAAGTTGCTGGTTTGGATCGACGCGTTCTCGCAAGATGCGCATCACACGTGTGGACAGGCCCTGTTGCTGGGCAGGGTCGAGTCCAGTGGTGTCTATCTCGAAGAGCAGACTTGTGCCCCCAACGAGATCGATTCCCCCTTTCAACTTCTCGTGCGGGGGATAAAGAACAAGGAGGGCCAGGACAACAAGACCAATGACAAACAACCATTTGAAAAGTCGGTTAGGATCATGCATGGTCCGATTCTCTCTCAGAATGCGGCGGGTCGCGCCGCGGTGGCAATACAGTCAACAGAGTCGAAATAGGGTAACGAAAAAGGGAACGCTCTACACGCCACGGACATAAAGGCTGTCCAGGACAGGTGGTGCGTGAGATCGAATCGAACGTGCAACAACCCGCAGCGGCGCGATGCGCCGCAAAACGCACCCACTCGTTCCCCGTGGTGCGACGGCCCGCGGGTGCGGATCGCGCCACGCTGTGGTCGGGCAAGCCAGGTCCCCAAAGGGGCGAATACGGGACAATCTCGTTTGAACGGGCTCAGCGCTCGTCTTCAGCACGAAGCCCGGGTGGAGACCGTGCTCGTCTGATAGCGGGCACTTGGGAGGTAGGCCTCGATCCTCATCGGTCGCGTTGTCCCCGCCCGTGCTGGCTTCCATAGAGCCGCCGGCTGAGGTGGCGGGCACCGCCTTCCCCGCTCCCTCTTCCCCCCAGCGCGCCCAAACGGCCGCCGTCAGGAAGCACGGGAACAAACCCACGTTTATCGAGCGGACTCTCACCGGAGGCATTATAGCGCGCCCTCACAAATCCACAATCCATCGACCCCATTCATCATCGCTCCGCGCCTGTGAGATCTCTGGGGCATCAGACGTCCGCGCGTGCTACGCCAGGTTGACTATCTCCCCGCGCGCACGCGCATGATTCGGAAAGTGCAGAACTTACGAATCACGGGCCTTTTCTGTCAGAAATAGTGCTGGGGACGAAGAAATTCATGGAACTGACCCGATCCGTACGTATAATGACACGTAAGTCCACCACGGTGGACGCCAGACACCTGATCACGAGGTTAACGTGGAACGCGGAAAAACTAAACAACGTGTAGAGGAGATGCAATTCTGTCTGTACCAGCGACCGGTCCACCCGGAGCTTTTCCACATCCACCGCGTCCGGCGGATCGAGCAGAACCGATACCATGCTGAGGTCTGGGTCGTTGGCCTCGCCCATGTTGTCACGTTTCAGTACGGCGACCAGATCCTTACTGAGCTCATCACTGAAAACGACGAACTGTTGCCCAAGGCCGGACTGGCAACCGCGTTTCGCTTCCGAGGCGAGCGCGATCATACACAGTCCTTCAAAGACGGGCTCAGGTACATTCTCTCCACGCAGGTGGAGCGGATGACCCCGCAGTTGTTCCCGGCCACGCACGGCGACTATGTGCACTATGCGCTGAACCGGGGGTTGTTTGTCTCCTTTGACGAGTGGGAGCACGACGGGTTGGCCCCGTTCAGCTTCGTCGACTTCGACGCCCGCGACCGCGAGTTCCACGTTCACGCCTTCCACGCGTTTCCCGAGGAGCTCACCCTGCTGAAAACGCAGTCCATTTTTGAGATCGGCCGGCCGCACATCGATTCCAGTTGGTGATCGCAGCTTAGCTTCCCGCCCTACGATCCGATAAACACTTTGGGGGATGTATCCCCGAGGGAGATGGATCGTATGGTCCAATCCGGTGATGGCAGCGCTTTGCCTGGTTTGATCGTCTCGCGGCGGCACTTCTTAGAGCTGGCCGCTGCCTTGGGGGGGGGGACTGGCGTGCGCCCGGGCGGGGGGGGGGGCGCCCCACCGCCCGACGGCAACCGTGTCGATCACCGGGCTGCGCGTGTCGTCCAGAATCGCAACCCCCAAGTCGTTGACGGCCCTCGTGTTCACCGCCACCTGTTGGCGGAAATGCTTGAGGGGACCCTTACCGCCCTGACCGGGACGCATTCCGCCGACCGGGCTTGGCAATGCCTGTTGCGGCCCGAAGACATCGTGGGTCTGAAGTTCAACCAATCCGGCCAACAACTCATCGGGACGAGCACAGCGATGGCGGAGGTTTTGGTTGGCTCCCTGGCTAGCGCTGGCTGGGGTACAGGCCAGATTGTGTGCATAGAGGCTCCGCCGCGTATTCAGCGCAGGCTCGGGACTCTCCTTGCCCGCGGTGGTTACAGCCGGAAGACGGTTGACTTCGGGAGTGGGTCAGATCACCTGGCAGCCGTTCTCAGCCAGGTTACGGCCCTCATCAACCTTCCCTACGTAAAGACGCACAACATTGCCGGAATGACCTGCGGACTCAAGAACCTCTCCCACGGCCTGATCAAGCACCCTGCCCAATACCACGGGAATGCCTGCAGCCCATACATAGGGGATATTGTGGCCTTGCCAGCCATCCGTGGGAAGCTACGGCTGACTTTGGTGGACGCGTTGCGGGTGGTCTACGATGGCGGCCCTGAACCCGCAGCCGGAACAATCGCCGACTGTGGGACTTTGATCGCCTCAACAGACCCACTTGCTGCCGAGGTAATAAGTTTAATTCTACTGAACGATGTCCGCCGTCAGAGGAATCTCGAGGTGGTGGCAAGGTCGGCAGGGGAGGTTGGGTACCTAGCAGCCGCCTCCCGCAACGGTTTGGGTGTTTGTTCGCCCGAGCGGATCGAGCTGATCGGCCCGGCGGGCACGGGGCCCAATGGTGGGCAGGCCTGGCCGGCGCCTGTGCAGGCCGGACCCTAGGGCGGCGCATTTAACTTTTTTTGACCCGATGCCGTTGACACTGGCTCACATTCGGGTATACTGAGGGTAGATTTGGTGGACGGAGTCTCCCTCGCCGGAATGGCGGCGAGGTGGAGTATATTAACCGTAATCATCGATTCATAAGCGTTAATCGCTGTAATCTTCTATTTGTATCCTGCCAGGCTCCCCACCTCCAAGACATGACGTTGGTACGTCGTCGGGTTTGTGTCGCGCATGCGCGCTAGCTGTCGCCAGAGGACCGTTTCACGGCGACGATAAGCCGACGTGTGAGTGCCGCCATCAAAAGCGAACAGACTGTGGCACGCATCTTGCGGCGTGTGCCACGGTGAAACTTGGTCGTTGCGTCGCTGCATCCACCGTGCGTGCCGGTGGAACGCGGTGCCTGCAGTAATTCGTATAGGTTCTTTCGCCATGGATAGTTACGGCCCGAGCACCCCGTCGGTTCTCTCAGAAAAGAGGATTTGGCTTGGGGGTGGAACCGTGTGCGTCCATTGGTACGGTGGCACGCAGAGGAGGTAAACATTGTGATGCGTAGAGTTAAAGCATTTACACTGATCGAGCTGCTCGTGGTGATCGCGATCATCGCGCTGCTCATCTCGATCCTTCTTCCGAGTCTGTCGCGCGCTCGGGAGTTGAGCAAACGATTGGTGTGCGCGTCGAATATCAAAGGAATCGGAACTTCGGGCAAGATTTACGCGAACGACAACAGTGAGAAGTGGATGATCCCAGCGTTCAAGCGGGGGAACATCGACGTGGATGGGATCGACTACACGAACGACACGCCGAGTATGAACGTTCCCCCATCGGACCCGGGCGAGGTCGGGTTTGACCGCGAGTTCGAAAGCACGTCGGAGACCGCCAACGCCCCAAACGCCGGCAGTGTCTCCGTTTCGACGACGCGAGCCTTCTGGATGCTTGTGCGTTCCGGTGACGTGACGGTGAAGGGCTACGTATGCCCAAGCTCCACTGATGATGAGGACCAAACCGAGGATATTCAGCTCTACTACGACTTTGAGAGCTATGACAACATCAGCTATGGCTACCAGGTCCCGTTCGGTCCGCGGCCGACCCAGCCCCACGAGGGTATGGACAACCGGCAGATCGTCGTGGCGGACAAGGGGCCCTTCTACTTTGCAGTTAGCGGTGTGAGCTGGAACGTAGAGGGCAAGGACCTGGACCTCGAGTCGTCACCGAAGCTGTGGCAGCGGTTTAACTCGAACAACCATGGTGGCCAGCAACAGGGCGAGGGCCAGAACTGCCTGTACGCTGACGGGCACGCCTCGTTCAATCGGACGCCCATCGTCGGGATCGACAATGACAACATCTACACGTTGATGTTGGACGTCTGGGATGACGAGACCGGGCGAATCTACGGCGAGCTACCGCAGGTTGCTCCGACGCCTCCCTATCCCGGACAGGAGGCGTTCGGCAGCGGTGCTGGGAAGTACGCGGCTACGGATACGCTGATTTATCCGTAGTTGTCGCGGCGTAAATGTGGTTTGACTACCGGCGGCGGGCCCTACGCCCGCCGCCCTCTTTTTTGGGGCCAGGCGAATGCTTGGTGTACACCTCCAACTACGTGGCGATGGGATTGAAAAGCGACGACCAGGATGATCGGAGTAGGCAGAAGCTTGTCGGACGCGGCGTGATTGGCGTTCTTGCTCGCGGGCCACGACTCCTTGTCGTCCGCCGGTCACCCGGCGTCGCACTTGGCGGCTACTGGTGCTTTCCTGGCGGCCACGTCGAACCGGGAGAAACACCACGTGCGGCGATTCGCCGTGAGCTCGCGGAGGAGCTGGGTATTGACACCGTGCCGACGCAACGCGTCGGCGCCGTCCGCACCGATGACGAGCGTTACGTATTGGCCGTGTGGCTTGTTGAGCAGGTAGGTGGCGAGCTTCGAGCAGCCCAGGCGGAAATCTGCGATTTCTCTTGGCTTACCCCAGGCCAGATAAGGGCCCTACGACCCGGCCTTCGATCCACCGAGCGGGTCCTCGAGTTGCTCGATGTGTAGAAGCAGGTTGTGCCGAGGACCACAATCTGGACTCGTGCGAGACGCCGCAGATTGGGCGAACCCAAGTCGATTTCCCCATTCGACCGCGGTCTACGGCACAGGGCTCTTACCGTATTCGGCGGTGATCACGCTTTCGATACCGCCGCGGACCCTCCACGTCGTCTCGACTTCTGCCCATCTGGGCTGACACGCGGCGACGAGATCGTTGAGGATTACGTTGGTCGCGTCTTCGTAGAAGATCCCCTCGTTTCGAAACGACTGTAGGTATAGCTTCAGGCTCTTCAACTCGACGCAGGTTACGTCCGCCACGTAGCGAATCCGAATCTTGCCAAAGTCGGGCTGACCGGTCCTTGGGCAAAGACTCGTGAACTCCCATACCCGATGCTCGATCACATAATCGCGCGAGCGGTGAGGATTGGGAAACGTGTCAAGCTCTGATCGGTCGGTCATACCGCAACTCCGCTGCAAGGTTCTACTTGAGTGCTTGCCTTCGTGCAACGTCGATGGGTGGCACGGGGACGCCGCTGGCGGTGGACCCGTGTCATACGCACCCCACTTGATACGTGCGCTCGTGCGTGGGTACCGCGGGTCCCGGCGCGCCGGGATCCGCCCGTGCCAGCACTGGTAGCGAGCTGCCAGTGGCACCACCGGGGCGCAACTCCTTCCTGGGATGAATATTGAAATCCTGCCATCGCGTTCCCGCAGTGAATCCGCCGCGGCGGACACCACCAACCCCCAGTGGGCTTGCGACAACACGCCCGTTCATTTCTGTTTCCGGCGCAGGCGTGAAGGGGCCTCCGCCGCACTCAGCCTGACAGTGTCCTTCAGCGCCCGCGCGTGTATCTGAGCAGCATGCCTTGACCCAAGACGGACAGTTGTGAGGCAGAATCGGGCGCCACAGTGTCAGGAGGGTGGTGCGAAGGCTTTGGTCCTCGCCCCAGTTGAGCGACGTCCTCCACGCATCTCGCGTGCTGAGGAAAGTTCAGGCCCAGCCACTTGATGCGTGCGAGCTGGGCCTTGTCCAAGATGCTCCCGCAACGAACGCAAGCCACCTTGCTCTGGCGTCCATCGCCCCGGATCGTCGCCAGAGCAACGCCGCCGCCTTCGATCGCGGTGCGTGGTCCGACTATCCTTTCAGATCCAGAAGCCGCATCATCCCAACACGCAGCCTGGATTCGCCCTCGGGGGTCAGGCCAGCGCCCGGCGGGGAGAGCACGCTCGCTCTCGACGACCACAGCCACGATGTGCATCAAGGCTGCTCAAGTCTCGAATCGACAAGCCTCGGTATCTGGAGTACCGTCGGGAGAACCCAAGAATGCAGCGTGCGATATGGCTGCATCATGGGCATCGCGCAGCGAAGAGATGCGTAGGCGACGAACCCTACGCCTACCCCGGTAGAGTCTTCGCGGAGGGTGACTTGACTAAGGCACGATCTAGTAAAAGGTACCGAGAGAAGACACCGCCCCAGGCCGGTGGGTCGCCGTCGTCCGCAGTCCCGCAATGGCAAAGGGTAGACCAGCCGCAGGACAGCCCCACCCGCCTCGGCTGGCGAAACCTGCTTCCCATCCTGATCATCGCCGCCGGTGTCGTGGCGTACTGGAACAGCTTCGATGGCAAGCTCATCTTCGATGACCAGAGGCACATCGTCGAAAACCGCCGCATCCAGCAAGTGCTACCACTCTCAAAAACCATGGGCGGAAGACGCCCGGTCGTTGACCTGTCGCTGGCGATCAACCGGCATGATGGCCTCGAGGATGGCGAACTTGATCTGTGGAGTTTTCATGCGCTGAACCTGTGTGTCCATTTGCTGGCTGGACTGACACTGTTCGGCATCGTTCGGCGGACGATGATACGGGGCCCATTCGATCAACGTACGCGAGCGGCGGCGCCGTGGTTTGCATGTATCGTGGCGATCATCTGGATCGTGCACCCACTGCAGACACAGAGTGTGACCTATCTGATTCAGCGCGCTGAATCGATGATGGGATTGTGTTACCTGCTCACTTTGTACTGTGTGATACGAGGTGCCCGGTCGCGCGTCGGGGCGGCGTGGTACGGGTGCGCGATCATCGCCTGTGCGATCGGGATGGGCTGCAAGGCTGTTATCGTCACCGCACCGCTTGTCGTGCTTCTCTATGATCGGGTGTTTCTATCCAAGTCATTGCTCGAGCTGCTGAAGCGTCGCTGGCTTCTCTACTCAGGACTCACGGGGTCGTGCGTTGTCCTCGTTGTGTCCCGCGTCGTGAAAGGGGTCCTCGCCGGCTTGCTGTGGGACCCGATTCCGCAGGCCACGGTTGGGTTTTCCGTCACCACAGTGACTCCATGGGAATACCTGATCTCTCAGCCGGGCGTGATTGTGCACTACCTCAGGTTGTCCTTCTGGCCTCATCCGCTGTGCCTGGACTACCAATGGCCTGTCGCACAGAGAATCGTCGAGATTCTCCCGCCGGCCCTGGTGATTGTCCTCCTTGTGGGTGCAACGATCTGGGGGCTTGCCCGAAAGCCCTGGGCGGCGTTTGTCGGGGCGTGGTTCTTCGTCATCCTTGCTCCGACTTCGAGCTTCATTCCCATCAAAGACCTGTTGTTCGAGCATCGCATGTATCTTCCACTCGCCGCGGTGATCGTCATGGTCGTGGCAGTGTTCTACCAGGCTCTGCTCTACGTCGACAGACGGCGCCCGCTTCACGCGTGGGGGCGCCGTTTTTTGGTGGTGGTCTTTGTTGTGGGCATCGTCACGCCGTTGACCTACGGCACGATTCGACGGAATGTGGACTATCACGACGCTTCGAGCATGTGGCGCGACGTGATCGCCCAACGCCCTGACAACCCCCGGGCCTACGTGGCTTTGGGTAGGGCTGTCTTCGCCCGGGGAGAGCAGGCAAGAAGCGAGGGTGATCCGGCGACGGCGAGACAACTGTTCAACCAAGCCGAACAAGCCCTTAAAGAAGCGGTCCGACTGGATGATTCGTTCGCTGATGCGTGGCTGAACCTCGGAAATGTGCTCAGTGAGATTGAAAAACCGGTTGAGGCGGTCGCGGCTTATCGACAGAGCTTGCGCTATAGGTCGCGAAACGCCAAGGTCCACTACAATCTCGGCAACGTGCTCAAGAACTTGAAACAGTATGACGAAGCGATCGCCGAGTATCGGAAAGCGATCGAGTACGACCCCGAGCACATACTGGCCCATGTCAATCTCGGCAACACCTACAACATCCAAGGTCGCTATGAGGAAGCCATTAGTATATACAACAAAGCAATCGGGATTGATCCTGGACACGCAGATACTCATCACAACTTAGCGGCTGCCTACGTCGCATTGGGACGGTACGAAGAGGCCCTCAGCGAGTTTGAGCTTGCCATCCAGTATGATCCCACCCATGTCCAGGCCAAGCGGGCCCGCGACCTCGTGCTTGCAAAGTTGCGACAACCGAGCGGCCGCTAGGGTGGGTCGCCTCGTGGACGCGGGCAAAACGCAAAACCGGGCGAAAGACAATACCCATCCCAAGAAGGAATTGCGCTCCCATGGTGCCACTGGCAGCTCGCTGCCAGTGCTGGCACGGGCGGATCCCGGCGCGCCGGGATCCGTGAAACGCAGCACTAAGTGGGAAACAACAGGAGCTGTTCGTGCGTGTGCCAGGAGGGGGTCCCGCTCCCCGACGAACGCTCGCGACGGATCACCCGCCGATCACGGGCCGCGGCTACAAACCCTTCAAGATCCTGAAAATCCCACGCTTCGCGGAGGACCTTTTGGCCGTTGACTCCCCGCACCTTCACCCCAAACCGTTCGACCAGGAAACGAGCGGCGAATCGATCACACATGGACTCCTTCTGCCGGGTGTTGCGCTTCGCTCGCTTGACCAGCAGATGAAACAGCTCGTGCATGAACACAAACAGCACGACCTGATAGGCATTGGCCAACTCAAGAGAATAGAGTGGCTTGTACCAGCGACGACCTACGGTCGTGGATCGGGCGATGTCGGTCTTCATCTGATAGGGATACACCAGATGCCGACCCAGATTCACGTGTATTCTGCGATCCAAGTAATAGCAGGTGCCTGAAAAATCCGCACCCCGGCTGTAGCGTACGCGCAAGGTCACCGTCCCGACCGCCCAACCGACCACGCCCTCCTCGCACAAGAGCAGCAGGCGGGCATCGGAGAGCACCGTGGAGTTGCTAAGTTCAATGCGGGACATGGGATCGGCTCAATCTAGCGAGATCACGACCGGGCATGGGTATCGACTCCGTTCGAAAAAAGCCTCCTTCGCAGACGCGAAAGCCATCAAGGTCGCGGATGGTACTTCTGGTGCACGTGCTTAAGCTGTGTAACGTCGACGTGCGTGTAGATCTGGGTCGTGGTCACGTCAGCATGCCCGAGCAATTCCTGTACGATCCGCAGGTCGGCCCCACCGGCAAGCATGTGCGTTCCGAAGCAGTGCCGCAGGGTGTGTGGTGATACGCTGGCATCGATCCCGGCTGCCGCGGCGTACTTGCGCACGAGCCGCCACATGTTCGTCCGATCCAGTGCCCGGCCAGTGCGAGAGAGAAACAGGGTTGAAGTATGCCGGTCGCCCCGAAGACGAGGCCTGAGTTCTTCCAGGTAAACCTCAAGAGCGGCGATGGCGGCCCGCCCCACCGGTATGACCCTCTCCTTTCGCCCCTTTCCGATGCAGCGAACATATCCGAGCTTGAGGTTGATTTGATCCAGCGTCAAGTCGACAACCTCACTGACCCGCATTCCCGTTGCGTAAAGCAACTCCAATAAAGCACGGTCCCGCAAGTAGAATTCATCCCGCGGGTCGGGCGCACTCAGTAGCGCCTCCACCTGCTCCAACCGAATGGCCTTCGGAATGTTCCGCCAGCGCTTGGGCGACTCAATCAGCGAAGCGATGTCGCGCCGCATCACGCGTTCGCAATAGAGGAAACGGAGGAACACTTTGACCGTCGCCAGATCGCGTGCCACCGTTGCAACACCCAGGCCGCGCTGCCGCAGCTCGATCAGATATTCGCGTATATCATCGATGGTGATCTCACCTGGCTCGACCTCCCGAACCACGAGATGATTCCAGAACAAGGAAAGAACTCGCTGGTAGGTTGTTACCGTGGAGCCGGCCAGCCCGCATTCCAGGAAGAGATAATCCAGGAATCGCTTAACCAGCGGCGGCGGCTTTTCAATTCTAGGGATCGGCCGCTGCGCGACAAGCATGAGCTCTCTCTCCACCCTCCACCGGAACACAACGCCAGCCAGGTGACGCTAAGTGATGTAGGCGACAGGCGCCATACGAATAGCCGCCACCACCACTCGGGTTCCCATTGTACCGCCTCGGGCCCATCCGTCAAAAGGCGCCCAGCGTCCCAAAACAACGGCGTGCAGGTGCCGGAAGGCGAGAAATATCGGACCGTGCCGCGGCGAAGGCTGGAAACTCTTGCGTGAACCGACGAACATCCGCCCCTCGCGGAGGCTTCCTAACCCGGCCCCATCATGACGGTGAGGACCACTGTAACAACGACCGCTGGGGGTGCGCCGAGATGGGTCGACCGAACATCGTTGCCCGCCAACGCCGGGCTCATGAAGTCTTCCAGAGGTCCGACGCCGACGCCCGCAGGGATCCTTGGGCGCTCGGCGTGCGCCAACCCAAAGAGCGGTCTTCGACATCGGCCGGGTGTGAGACGATGTTGGAGCGAGTTTCCTATTGACGCTGCGGACCTCGCAGAGGCGGATCACCTGCCTCCGGCAGACATCGGGGCGGACTCCGAACGTCATGGATCTTTCGCCGCCCCGCAGAGATAGTGAGCGCTCTCATCCCATCGCGGCGGGAAGCGCAGACAACTTCGTGCAGGCGCGGACATCGCAAGCGTCACCGCGGGCGTACGTAACCTTGTCGTTTCCGATGACTCGCAGTCGCTACCCTGCCACCGGACGCCGCCGCATAAGCACAATCGTCCCCGCCGTCAACGCAAGCAACATCATGGCGATCAGACCCCACTCGGACACGGCCGGGACGGGCAGATCTTCGGGGCAAGTACTCCCATCACCGAGGTAAGCCCCGCGTCCGTTGCCACAGGTGTACTGCGGGACGACGAAGCAGTGGTAGGGGTCGTAGAGACAAGCCCCCCTCGTAAGCGGACCTGTATCAAGCTCCAACGTCAGCAGCGTGAAAACGACCTCGCGTGAGACCTCCGTCACGTAGTCTACTGGCTCGACCAAGTTGAAATGGGCGTTCACAGGCGGGGTCTCATGCACAACGTGCATACTCTCCATCAACGCCGGCTCGGCGGGGTAGGCTTCGATGCCTGTGTCCACGATGTGTACGAGACAAGCCCCGTGCGGGAACACGCCACCCTGGCCGTAGCAGCTGATATCAGTTCCTGGAGGATCGTCAGATTCTGCCACGGCCACCTCGAGGTTGCCAGCGTCTTGAATGATCTTGACCTCCCCCAGGCTGGTGTCCGCAGCAAGATTCCGTTCGATCGTGTACCAATCAAAGGCGTATCGGCCATCCGGGAGACAATAGGGATCCCCGCGCTCGTTAATCATATATCCGGTGAAAGTGACCTCCTCGACGCCGAAGCCGGGAATATCAATGGTTCCCGTCGCGGTCACGCTCGGGTAGAGATCTGGGCCCGCGGGTGGGACGCTATCCGACGCATCGCACTGGGGAACGCGTTCCTCCGCGGTATGTGAAGAGAATTGGTCAAAGCCCTTACATCTTATCTTGCAGGCATCCTGAGAGTAGGCCCCTTCGTAATACACAACCTGTTCGGGGGCGGAACTGTCCCAGCACCGGCAGGAAGCCTGAGCCTGGCTCGCCATGGCAAACAGCAATGTCACCCCAAAACAACAAAACACCTCAGCTCGTATCCCTCTCATTTTTCTTCCTTTCAACAAGTCGGCAGGGCGTCCGTGTCAACGGTTCCGTCCGTCTGTCCTTCCTACGAGTCTTCCGTGGACCGCTTTGGAACTCCGCTGCGATGTGGCAGAAAACCTGGAAGGGGCTGGACTCTTGAGTTCACTACCACAACCCAACCTCTGCCCAATAATGCCACAAGCGATACCATGCTGCATCAGTCCGCCAACCGAGCGCACTGGTGGGGGGCGCTCGCGAAGACGGATGTGCCTGACGTGACACAAAAGGGACCACACGAAAAGACAGCGAGGAATGGAAATGACCCGGTCGACTTCGTGAATCGACCAACATCGCGCAAGGGCGAGCACCAAAAGGCCTAACAACGAGCGACAACTTCCCTGGACAATACCGAGGCGCAAGATCGGCCCGGCGCAGATGTGTTCACCCGGCAACCTGATGCGCAGCTTTAAAGTCTCAAGACCCACCTCCGCTCTCCTCCAGGCAACATGGAGAAGGTCGTCGACCCCCGGGCACATCTCCCCGCCCACGGATGGATCAGCGGACCGGAACCCTTCGCCTCTGTCCGGATGCACCATTCGCGCAGCATCAGGCTGAGCCGTGTTTTCGCCTTCCAGGGTCTGCCACATCCGCAGACGGGACCAAGCCCGTAACCGAGACCCTGTCATACATTGAGGATGCTGGTCGAGGGGCAACGGCTCACTCCAACCGTTTCGATAAACCGTACCTGTGATTACTAGCTTAATGATGTAGCGTGCCCTGGGTCAAGCGCAAAGCGTTTTGAGTGTATCTTCCATACCAACATCGATGAAGCGTGCGGTCCAGAGACCGCGCCGACCTCGGTTGCCCAACGCGATATCGACGGTGCCGTGGCAACGCCGCGGGAGCCCACCACGAGAGTTGAGCCCGATCTGATCCAAGATCCCAACGACACTGGGTCCAATGTGGACCCCTCCCCTGTTCGCTCCGCGAAGCACAGCTTCGTGAGGGGGCCCCATGATTGCACTTGGGTCCGTCGCCGAAGGTGGATCGGGCGTGCCTGCTGATGACCAGGTGTTCACACCTGCGCCGAGCTCCACGCAAGGCGCGGCCCAGACGCCCCGTACCGGGCGCTCCAATGTCACTGTGTTCTCTGCTAGGGGTCTGGCGGCGACATGCGCGTAGATCCTTGCGTGCTCAGCGATCCGGAAACCGGTGCAACCGCTGCGCGTCATCGTACGCGGGTAGGCCCAGGTGAGCCGGCCCTGATAAGCTGCGCCAGCCGGTAAGGTTGGTGAAGTGAACAGCAACCGTCTGGTCCGCCTAGACTCTCACCGGCAGTGCGAAGGCTTTTCCGCGACCCACCAAGAACTCACAGTTTGTGCACCCGTGAATCAACAAGCATGCACGATCAGGGGGGATTTCTTAATGCAATCTTAATATAGTCTTAATCTGATCTACACAATAAGTTGTGATCGTTCCCCGGATGACTTCGGCCTTAAACCTTGAACTCGAATGGAGAAACACGACATGGTGATGCGTCAATTCCGCCTGGCATGTGCTTCCCTGACACTGGCATTGTTATTGTGTGCCGCGCCCGCCGCGGCGCAATCTGATCAACCCTCACAGCGCGAGCGGGAGCTGGAGGACCTGGTGCGACAACTGAGCGAGCGCGTCGACCAGCTCGAGCAGCGATTGGGGCAATTGGAACGAACTCGCGTCCAGGCGCTCGAACAGACGGTGGAGCAGATCAAGGAGGAGCGCCTACCGGCGGCGGACTCCGATGAAGTCAAGCAGATGCGCGAGTGGTTCGCCGATGAGAGCACGCTGCGGCCCTACTGGAAGGATGGCCTGAACTTCGACTCGAAGGACGAACGTTTCAAGCTGAAGATCGGCGGGCGCATCCAGAGTGACTTTGCGTATTTCTGCGAAGATGGAGATACCGAGCGGGCGATTGGCGAGGATTTCGAGGACGGGACGGAGTTCCGCCGGGCACGCCTTTACGTTTCAGGAACCATCTACGACGACATTGAATTCAAGGCCCAATACGATTTCGCCGGCGGGGACGCCGACTTCAAGGATGTGTACATGGGCCACAAGAAGGTCCCCTACGTCGGCAACATTCGTGTCGGTCACTTCAAGGAACCGTTCAGTCTCGAGGAGCTGACCAGCAGTAATTACATCACCTTCATGGAGCGGAGCCTGGTCAACACCTTCGTACCGAGCCGAAACGTGGGTGTCATGCTGCACGATACACTCATGGATGATCGCATGACGTGGGCGGCCGGGGTCTTCCGCCAGACGGATGACTTTGGTGACGGGACGGGTGGCCGGGACTACAACGCGACAGCGAGGATCACGGGTTTGCCGTGGTACGAAGACAAAGGCAAGAAGCTCGCGCATCTGGGCCTGGGATATACACACCAGAATTACGAAGACGATCAGATTCGCTTTTCTGCGCGACCAGAATCCCATCTGGCGCCTCGGCTGGTGGATACGGGAACCTTCCCGGCTGAGTATGGGGATCTGATCGGAGCAGAGGCGGCCCTGGTATATGGACCATTTTCTTTGCAAGGTGAGTACGCCCATGCGATCATCGAGGGTCGCACCCACCGCTTCGGTGATCCGCAGTTCTGGGCAGCCTATTTGCAGGCCAGTTACTTTTTGACCGGGGAGCATCGGCCTTATAAGACGTCCAGCGGGACCTTCAGCAACGTAAAGCCCCTCGAGAACTTCGATCTGGACGGCGGACCCGGTGCGTGGGAGGTTGCGGCCCGGTACTCTCACTTAAACCTCAACGATGAAAGGGTGCGCGGCGGCCGTTTGCGTGACCTCACCCTCGGGCTCAACTGGTACCTCAACCCCAATATGCGAATGATGTGGAACTACGTCTGGGCTGATCCAGCCGACGGCGGCGAGGTGAGCATTCTCCAGTGGCGGTTCCAGTTGGCATTCTAGGATACGGATTGCTCGTAGGGCGGGAGCGACGCCGCTGACGGCCACGTACACTTAAGTCGCTCCCGACTGCGTGCTTGATAGTCGGGCATGTAGTGGTCGGCTCTGGCCGGGCCATACACGACATAGACTTTAGAGAGACTTTGAAGCTGGCAGCAAAAAAAGGGAGAAGACGATGCAAAGTCGCATGCTCAGA
Source organism: uncultured Phycisphaeraceae bacterium (assembly GCA_964405925.1). Lineage (GTDB taxonomy): Bacteria > Planctomycetota > Phycisphaerae > UBA1845 > UBA1845. The sequence goes on from CAYOQG010000029.1 coordinate 21,767, forward strand.
GTACTGGGATCTCTCATGATCGTCGCATGTTGCTTTGGAACGCTCGGATGCGACGTGGACGTTACGTATGAGCAGATCCACGAGATCCTCACAACAAGTGTGAAGAGTGCAGCAGTGGATATTGGGACGGCCATCGTCGAGGCGGCGGTAGACGCGACGTTCGACTAGGACAAACACGAGCGAGTGCGACTGGCTGCTCGAGCCGGTGCGTGCGCTGAAGACATCAGGTGATTACAGAGGCAGGAGAAAAACAATGTGGATTAAGAAGGGGATAGCACTTGGGTGCGCCGTGGTCATGATGACGGTCACGGCTGATCTTCAGGCGGGAGAGAAGCTCTCCGGCCGCATCAAGATCGACGGTTCGAGCACCGTCGCCCCGATCACGATGGCCACGGCGGAGCTGTTCCAGCAGGAGCATCCACGTGTTCAGGTGACGGTGGGCATCTCGGGCACGGGTGGCGGTTTCAAGAAGTTCCTTGACCAGAGACCGAACTTGCGAACGGACATCAGCGACGCTTCCCGCTTCATCAAGCCAAAGGAGCTGGACAGGGCCAAGGAAGTGGGCGTGAACTTCATCGAGATTCCCATCGGGATCGATGGCATCGCGGTTATGGTTCACCCTTCCAACACCTTCTGTGACTATTTGACCGTCGATGAACTGAAGCGGATATGGGAACCCGGCAGCGCGATCACGACCTGGAAGCAGATCCGACCGAGCTTCCCGGATCTTCCACTGAAGCTCTACGGACCGGATACCGACAGCGGAACGTTCGATTATTTCACCGAGGCCATCGTCGGAAAGGCGCGGGCGTCACGGAGTGACTACACCGCCAGTGCCAGTGACAACGTCCTCGTCCAGGGTATTGCTGGCGACCGCGGTGGGTTGGGCTACTTCGGTTTTTCCTATTACAAGGCCAACAAGGACGCACTGAAGCTCGTCGGTGTCGACAACAACACGGGGAGACCGATCAAGCCCAATCTGGACATCATCCGGAGTGGCATATATAAACCGCTTTCCCGGCCGATGTTCATGTATGTCAACGTCGATGCCTACAAGAGACCGGAGGTGAAGGCATTCTTGGAGTTCTTCCTCGACAATGCCCCGGGAATCGTCGAGCACCCGACGGTGAATTACGTCGCTCTGTCGAACGACCTTTATGACATGGGCAAAAAGCGCCTGCAGTCCGGGAAGACGGGATCTGCCATGGCGGCTGCCAACGTCAAAGGCGAGTCGCTGGACCTGGCGGAGACCTTCCGGAAATACTAACGCCCAAACCGGGGCATAGACTTTCTACGCCCTTCTTTTCTTTGATCGCTTTGAAGGCGTCAAGACGGGGTGAGGCAGCTTGCTTTCCCGCTTTGGCGTCTTCGGCCGCGCCCAGGGGGATGACCTTATAACGTACCTGACGGACATCCAGACCCATGCGTAGACTGGTCCGATGGAGAGAGAACGCCATTCGCCTCGGGCTCTTTGCGTGCGCCTCGCTATCGGTTGTCACGACGGCGGGGATCATCTGGGTCCTGGCGACCGAGTCGATTGCCTTCTTCGCACATGTCAGCCCGCTCGAGTTTCTCTTCGGGATGCGATGGGCACCACTGCTCGAACCGCGCAGCTTCGGCGTTCTGCCACTGGTTTGCGGGACGTTTCTCGTGGCCGGTGGTGCACTCCTGGTGGCCATGCCCATTGGGCTCGGCACAGCAGTCTTTCTCAGTGAGTACGCCCCTCTATGGGTTCGCAGTGTACTCAAACCGATTTTGGAAGTGCTCGCTGGAATACCCACTGTGGTGTATGGCTACTTCGCGTTGACCTTCATCACACCACATGTGCTGCGACCTTTGATTCCGCAAGCCGAAGTGTTCAACGCTGCGAGCGCCGCGTTGGTGGTGGGTGTGATGATCATTCCGACTATTGCCTCGCTTTGTGACGATGCCTTCAGGGCGGTACCGCTGTCGCTGCGGGAAGCGGCGTACGCGGTCTCTGCAACGAGGTTGGAGGTATCCACCCGCGTGGTCGTCCCGGCAGCCATGTCCGGTGTGATGGCTGCCGTCTTGCTTGCCTTCGCCCGGGCGATCGGAGAGACCATGGCTGTCACACTAGCTGCGGGAATGACCCCCAAGCTCACCTTGAACCCTTTGGAGAGTATTCAGACTTTGACAGCCTACATTGTGCAGGTCAGCTTGGGGGATACACCAGCAGGGACGATCGAATATCAGACGATCTTCGCGTGTGGGATGACACTGTTTATCATCACCCTGACGATCAACCTCATCGCCCATCGTGTTCTGCGACATTTCCGGGAGGTTTATGAGTGATGAACGACTCCCAGCCAGTGTTTAGACCTGGTCTGCAGCGCCGCCGACGGATGGGACGAGTGTTCTACATTGTCTGCGGGTTGACCAGCCTGGTGGGGTTGGCTTTTCTTGTTGTGTTGATCACCAGAATTTGCTGGGAAGGGCTGCCGTGGCTTAGCTGGAAATTCCTTACCAACTTTCCCTCGGTTCTGAACCCACCCAATGCGGGTGTGAAGAGTGCCATGTGGGGGACCATATGGCTCATTACAATCACCGCCATGGTCGCGGTCCCTGTGGGAGTAGCTGCCGCCATCTACTTGGAAGAGTTCGCCCCCAACAACCGTCTAACGCGCTTTATCCACGTCAATATCGCCAATCTCGCAGGCGTACCGTCGATCGTGTACGGGATTCTCGGTCTGGCGGTGTTTGTCCGGTGGCTGAGATTCGATCGTAGTGTCTTGGCGGGTGCTCTGACTCTAAGCCTGCTCATCATGCCGGTGATTATAATCGTGACGCGAGAAGCCCTGGTGGCGGTGCCGCAGTCTTTCCGACACGCTGCCTATGCACTCGGCGCGACACGATGGCGAACGGTTCGGGCGCACGTGCTCCCTGCCGCTCTTCCCGGGATTATGACGGGGGTGATTTTGGCTGTCTCGCGGGCGATTGGCGAGGCTGCCCCGCTTCTTATGATTGGGGCATTGACCTATGTGACCTTTGTCCCCCAAGGCCCGCGCGATGCCTTTACCGCATTACCCCTCCAGATCTATGACTGGTGTGATCGTCCCCAGCAAGTGTTTCATCATCTGGCGGCCGCGGGTATCATCGTACTGCTCGGCATCTTGCTCCCCATGAATGCCGTCGCTGTGGCCATCCGCGCTTGGCACCAGCGGAGAAAAGCATGGTAGACATTATGGAATCAATCGGCAAATCAACCCGACCCCCAACACCGCTCGGTGTCACCGTGCGACCGAGCAGGGAATCCTCCTGGCATCACAACGCGCCACCAGAATCGATCATCACGACCGAGGACCTTACGATCCGTTATGGCACGTTCATAGCCGTAGCCAATGTCTCTATGGAAATCCTCAGTCACCAGGTCACGGCGATCATCGGACCCTCTGGATGCGGGAAAAGCACCCTACTTCGGGCGATGAACCGCATGAATGACTTCGTGCCCGCGGCAAGCGTCGAGGGGAGACTTCTCTACCGCGGTCAGGACATCTACAGCCCGGAATGTGACCCGGTGGAACTTCGCCTTCGCATCGGCATGGTCTTCCAAAAACCAAACCCATTTCCCAAATCCGTCTTCAAAAACGTAGCCTGGGGAGCGGCGATCAACGGGTATCGCGGCAACCTCGAGGAACTGGTCGAACGCTCCCTACGGCAGGCCGCCCTGTGGGACGAGGTGAAGGACAAGCTCCAGCAAAATGCCTATGCTCTCTCAGGTGGTCAGCAGCAGCGACTGTGTATTGCTCGAGCCATCGCTCTTGAACCTGAGGTGCTGTTGATGGATGAGCCTTGCTCGGCGTTGGATCCGATCGCCACAGCCCGGATCGAGGATCTGATCGACGAGCTCAAATCCCAGTATACCGTCGTTTTGGTGACACACAACATGCAGCAGGCCGCCCGGGTCTCCGACCGGACAGCTTTCATGTACCTGGGTGAGCTGGTCGAGTTCGACGACACCAACGTCATCTTCACCAAACCCAACAACGAGAGAACCCAAGACTACATCACCGGCCGATTTGGATAAGACCCATGACTGCTCACTTTGTCCGTTTACTTGACCAGTTGCAGCGACGCTCCCTTCGTATGGCCAGTCTTGTCGAGGATATTGTTCAAGAGGCTTGCGAAGCGGCTTTCGACGCCGATGAAAGACTGGCTCGCAGAGCCATCAGTCGTGATCAGGAAGTCGATACGGAAGAGGTCGAGATCGAGGCGGAGACTGTCCGCCTCATGGCACTCTATCAGCCTGTTGGCTCGGACCTTCGTTTCCTCTGCACGGTGCTAAAAGTCAATAACGACCTGGAACGTGTCGCCGACTGTGCCGTCAACATCGCCGAACGCGCCAAGCACCTAGACCGTGACGGTTTGGGCAAGCAGAAGGAACCCATCCGTCAAATGGCTGGCATTGTCCGCCGTATGCTGCGCAGCGCCATCGAGGCCTACGGGATTCAGGAAGACGAGAACGGGCAGAAACTGTTCACCGAGGATGACGCCGTCGACGCCCTCTACGGACAGATCATCCGGAGCATCGTGGCTGACGCAGTCGAGCAGCCCGACCGAATGGCCGCGTTTCTCGACGTGCTCTCGATCGCCAAGAACCTGGAACGAATCGCTGACCACGCCACCAACATCGCTGAGGACGTCGTCTTCCTCGCCACCGGCGAAATCGTCCGCCACCGCGGCCACGAGTAACCATCCTTCCTTTCTCTTTTCAGATGCGTTCAAGCGCATCGGGCTCGATGGCGTAGGCGTGGTCGACGTTGCCGGTGCTGTGAGTGGTCGCCGGTTCGAACAGCAGGGCATGGGCTTCGCGCTGTGCGACCGGTTTGTGCTCGACGCCGCGGGGGACGATAAAAAACTCGCCCTCGTTGAGTGTCACTACCTCGTCGCGAAGGTGGACATCGAAGCTGCCCTTGAGTGCCAAAAACAGCTCGTCCTGGTCATCATGATGATGCCGGAGGTACTCGCCCTGAAACTTGACGAGCTTGACGTGTTGGCCGTTGAGCCGGCCGACGATCTTCGGCGCCCAACGCTCGTCGAACGTCGCAAGCTTTTCGGCCTGGTTGACTTTCCCGTTCATCCCCATCGACCTCCCCACAGTATGGTCAAGCGAAGCGGCCATACATGCATTGTGCTCATTCCACATGGCCGCGCCTACCTTGGGTGCGCTTGGCCATGCCACACGTCGAGAATGGGTTCGGTTGGGTCCGTTTTTTCGGGGCACCCGCGTTTTTGATAGCGCCAGGGCGGAGAACTGGGTTCGTTTCGTATACTTTTTTGTTGCATTTCGGGCTCATCCTTCTCCCGGACGTGGGCGCCCGGTGCGCGCACGTCCGGGGATATAACGTCAGGGGCGCGCGCTGGGCGAATGGCGAACAGCGAGCGGAGTACAGGGAGCGGGAAACGGGGAAGCGGGCGGGGCGAATGCGGAATGATGAATGTGGGATAGCGAACCGCGGAAGTCGAGCGTTCTGAGGGTCTTCTTCCGTTCGATCATCGTGGCCCCACCCTTTGCATTCGCAAAGGACGGGCCACCCGGCCGAGTACGCCGCCCATGAACTCCGGGCAAAAAAGTCGTCGCGAATTCAAGCGATCTCGACAAGATGCACGTGTATAATTAAGATGGCGAAAGACTATCTGGCATCCTTGATGGACGGCGAGAGCTGGTGAAGTAGGATGTTTCCCTTATTCTTCCTTAGCATGTCCCCGTGGGCCCGTTCCAACAGGTGGAGCAGATGATTCGCACGACTACGCTCGTTCTGTGCTGCGCCAGTGCCTTCGTAGGTTGCGTGCTGTATGCGGAGAGTTTTCTTTCCTCGCAGTGGGCGCGAGTGAACTGGAAGTACGAGGGTAAGTCGCTGCACGTAGAAGTCATCTATAACCCCGGCGTGTCCGTTCGGTCCGCGTCTTTGATTTGGAACGATCATCTACTCTACGCAAAGGTGTCCTCCGGTACCGTGCGTATTGGTGTGAGAACATTTGTCCCAAGCGGGACGCCCCGGAACCATAGGCATATCGGAATCGGTGGCGTCAGTTACACGCGAGCTGCTGCCGGTCCAATCCCCTACCATGTTTCCCCAGATAAGCCCTTCCCGACGGGTCCCTCGTGGACACCAATGGAAAGACGTATGTACACCGCATGGACACTGAGGCGCAGTGTGTCTTTCCCTATGTGGATGCTGATCCTCGTTCTCTCCGCCTATCCAGCACTTGCGTTCGTGCTCGGATGCGTGCGCCGATCGCGCCGGCGGCGGAGGGGTCTGTGCATGCGCTGCGGATATGACCTCACGGGGAATCTGACGGGAATATGCCCAGAACGTGGGGCTCAGGCCAGTGAGGCAGAGTAAAGGCACTCCCTGTAGCCCGTGCCGATGATCTGACACCTCCGATGACGTCAGCAAGTAGGGCGGGTTTCACCCGCCGGCGGGCAAAGCCCGCCCTACGAAAGGCGGCAACGTTGAGCACGCGGCGATGCGGGCGGTGTTCCATCTATCCCGGGACTTTGTCTTTGCGGAAAGCCGGAGCTCTTGATCGCCGGGGCAGGTGAGGGGCTGGCTGGCGCGCAGCTATCGACTCCAATAGCGAACTGCATTCTGGAAGATGGTCAGACCGTCGGGCGGGCCATCCTGAGTGCGGCGGGTCCACTGGGGGTGGTGGGTATGCTCAAAATGGCGGTCGGGATGGGGCATGAGGCCGAAGACCCGGCCGGTGGGATCGCATAAACCGGCGATGCCGTCGACGCTGCCGTTGGGGTTGGCGGGGTATTTGTCGTACGAGCCGTCCGCGTCGACGTAGCGGACGGCGATCTGTTTGGTCTCATCAAGACGCTGCGTAACGGTGTCAGTTGCTGTCACCACCTTGCCCTCGGCGTGCTCGACGGGAAGCTCGAGATAGGTGTCAGGCGTCAGGAAGACGCATCGGCCAGTACAGACCCTAAGCCTTACCCAGCGGGCCTCGAACTTGGCTGAGTCGTTGTAGGTGACGGTCACCTGATCGCGACCGGCGTCACCGCCCGGCAAGAAGCCGGCTTTCACGAGCACTTGGAATCCATTGCAGATGCCGAGCAATCCACCGCCGCGATCCACGAGCTTTTGCAGCGGTTCTTCGAGTCCTAATAGAATACGTTGGGCAAGGATTTGACCGGCAGCGATGTCATCACCGTAGCTGAAGCCGCCGGGGATGGTGACGATCTGGTATTCGTCGAGGACGGACGGCTGCTCGACGAGTCGGCTGATGTGCATGAGCGTCGGTCTGGCACCTGCGAGGTGCCAACAGTGCATCACTTCCTCGTCGCAATTGATACCGGCTGCTCGCAGCACCAGGACTTTTACGTCAGCCATTGCTACCGCCCTCCTCCCTGGGCAAGCGGTGCTCGCCAGGCTTCTGCTAGATCAGCTACCGGCAGATCGATCGGGCCCGCACCATTTCCTGGAATCGAGCGGCGCAACCC